>JAPLOC010000211.1 GCA_026692825.1 Planctomycetota bacterium
CAGCCCGGGGGCGGTCACAGCGGCGGAGTCTCCGACCGGATCCTTCGAAAACCCCGCGACGCCGTCTGCTTCTGCGTCCAGCGGAAGTACCTGACGAAGCAATGGGTCGCAGGGATCCCCGATTCGCATTCGAGCGAGAAAACTGCCGGGAACGACAACCGGGAAGAGTTTCGCAGCGCGTCGGGCCGCTTCCCGGACTGTGGCGGAAAGCTCCAGGGCGTCGCAGAGTTCGTCGGGGTCCCGAATGGCCGCCGCCAGCTCGGTGGGCCAATGCGTCGTTCCTGCCGAGAGATCGGCGACCTTTGATGGGAGGACCGTTGGCAGGAGAGTCGGTGTCGAGGGAATGGGGTGTGGCAACCGGAAATCCGCTCTGTTATCTTGGAGTGCAGTTCACAAACTGCGTGAAATGAATAAGATCCGCATCTGAATTCACTTTTCAGACGCGATTCTTCAGGATTGCTGTACTCAAGGAACGGAAGCGGGAACCAGACTGATGCCGAACATCAACGCGGGTGAGTTTCGTAAGGGGATCAAGGTCATAATCGAAGGCGATCCCTACGACATGCTCGAAGTCAATTTCGTGAAGCCGGGAAAGGGGCAGGCGCTTTACAAGTGCCGACTCCGGAACCTGATCAAGAATACCATCATCGACCGCACGTTCAAGAGCGGCGACGGTCTCGACTCGGCTGACGTGCGGAAGGGGGATGGGCAGTTCCTTTACGTTGAAAAGGGTGGCCTGGTGTTCATGGACCAGGAATCGTTTGAGCAGTACACGATAAAAAAAGAACTGATGGAAGGTCGGCACGTCTGGCTCCAGGACGGAATGATCTGCGCGTTGACCTATTACAACGACGCCGTCATCGAGGTCGAACCTCCCCCGCACGTCAACATGAAAATCACCTACACTGAGCCAGCCGTCCGTGGCAACAGCTCGGGCAACATCACCAAGGCCGCAACGGTCGAGTCGGGAGCCGAGATTCAGGTTCCCTCGTTCATCGACGTCGGCGAGACCGTCCGCATCGACACGCGAACCGGTTCCTACGTCGAACGGGTGAAGGTGTAACTTACGGGTGGCGCGCGAATCGCGTTTCCCTGTCTTCTGAAGTCTTTCTGTTGCCCGCCGTGAATCGTCCCGGCGGGAAGAACACCCGGCAGTGAACCGCCATGAAGCCTGATCAGGCCGCGCACAATTACCGTCTTTACATCGAAACTGTCGGCTGCCAGATGAACATGCTGGACAGCGAACTGGTTGTGGCCGCCCTGCGCAAACAGGGATACCAGTTGACCGCCGACATCGCCGAGGCGGATACGATTCTGTTCAACACGTGCAGCGTTCGGGAACACGCCGAACACAAGATCTACAGTGCCCTCGGCCGGCTGAAGCACAGTCGGTCGCGGCGGCCGGATCAGGTGATCGGCGTGATTGGCTGCATGGCGCAGAAAGATCAGCAGTTGATCTTTCAAAAAGCGCCGCACGTCGACCTGGTGGTGGGAACGGGGCAGTTGGCGCAGATTCCAGAACTCGTCGCACAGTCACGGGCGGACCGGGAAAAACGCGTCGCTGTCAGTCTCGACCGCCGCGACGCCACGCGGCAGCAGGTCTCAGACAGTTTCCAGAGTTACGATCCGCTGCGCGATCCGGAAATGCGTCCTTCGCCATTTCAGGCGTTCGTACGGATCATGATCGGGTGCGACAAGTTCTGCACCTACTGCGTTGTTCCGATGACGCGCGGTCCCGAGCAAAGCCGGCCGCCGAAAGATGTGTTGCAGGAGGCGACCCGGCTCGCCGGGGAAGGGGTTCGCGAAATCACCCTGCTGGGCCAGACGGTCAACAGTTACAAGTACACGGTGGACGGCCGAATCTTTCGACTGTCGGATTTGCTGGAATCGCTCAGCGGTGTCGCGGGGATCGAGCGGATCAAATTCGTCACGAACTTCCCGCGCGATATGACCGACGACCTGCTTCAGGCGGTGCGTGATCTGCCAAAGGTCGCCCGTTATCTGCATGTGCCGGTGCAGTCGGGCTGCAACGACCAGCTTAAGCGGATGAAGCGGGGCTACACAGTCGAAGAGTATCGCGAGATGATGGCGCGGATTCGCGAGACGGTTCCGGGCTGCGCCGTTTCCAGCGATTTCATTGTCGGGTTTTGTGGCGAATCGGACGAGTCATTCCAGAAGTCGGCGGATCTGCTGCGGGAATGCCGTTTCAAGAACAGTTTCATTTTCAAGTACAGCCCCCGGCCCGG
>JAPLOC010000212.1:0-839 GCA_026692825.1 Planctomycetota bacterium
GAGTGCGGGATCTCGATCCCGCCTTTCGTTCTTCCTCACAATACCTCCCGGCAGGCAGAGTGGACTCCCTGCCGAGGCGATCGTTTCAACGCGACGCAACGGCACAGCGACGCGATGCTCGAACACTTCGGTCGAAAGTCGCTTCTGCCTGCCGGTTGTCGATGGCGGATGAAGGAAAGGCGGGGACAAGGCCCCGCACTCCAGGGTTAGATGACCGGTTCGAAATCGTCGCGGACTTTCACGCGGTCCAGGCCGAAACTGTAGATCGTTTTGACTTGTGCCGGCCGCGCGGTTCGTTCGAACCAGCCGGCGGAACACCAGCGGTATTGGTTCGCGACGGAGACTAAACCGTGCCGAACCGGGTTCTGGTGGACGTAATGCAATCGTGCGAGATATGAGTTCTCGTACGTCAATTGAGTGTCCCAGAAATTGAACCAGACCATTCGTTTTGGTTTAGCGTCCCTCGCGTTGATTTCGATTGCGGTTTCCCCGTGCAATCGCTTCAGAAACAGCCCGAGTTTGTCGCAGTTGTGCCCCGCATGCGCCACAAAATGGTAGTGATTCGAGAAGACTGCCCACGCCTCGACATGCCAGCCAGAGTCACGCAGTCCGGTCAGCAGTGTCTTTGTCAAATACTCCAGACGATCGAATCCGCGAAAGTGGTGCTGCTTGTTGTAGGTCGATCCTGTGATGATGTAGGTACCGAATTCGCTGAGTCGGTGTGTCGGCGCGTGTGGCCAGGGAAATTCTCCCGCATTTCCCGGCCCGGTCGATGTGCCGACTGATTGCGTCTCACGTGGCATAGTCCGCGACGCAGTCCGGTCGAGCTGATCGGCGAG
>JAPLOC010000212.1:876-13126 GCA_026692825.1 Planctomycetota bacterium
GGCAGGGATGCAACCTGTCGTAGGAGTCGCTCACGCAACGCTCGGTCGGCGGCGGTTTCAGCGAGAGTTGTCTCGGGTGGCACTTGATTCGAGGCCATTCGTTCGACTCCAATCACGCATCCAAATATGGTCCGAATACCGAGTCTAATCGGTGAGCGAATTCGATGAAAGAGATTCGCAGGTTGAATCAACGACACAGCGAGCGTCGATCAAACGCTTCGGTCGAAAGTCGCTTCTGCTTGCCGACTGTCGATGTCGGATGAAGGAAAGGCGGGGACAAGGCCCCGCACTCCATGGCGAAGCGTCGCCGCCAGAAAACCGTCAGCCCCCCCTGTCGCGCACGTGTCCCGCCAGCCGGGCGAACCACCGGCTCAAACCAATCCGCGCTTCTTCCTCAACCACCACTCACCCGTCAGCACTCCCGCGAAGACCAGCAGCAGCCACAGGTTGTCCCACAGAGGCAGTTTCCGCACGCGGGTGAAATCGATGTTGATCGGCTCCTCCAGCATCTTTTTCAAGTATCCCTTCAACTCTTCCGGCGTCACGGTACTCCCTGCCGTGATCCGCGACAGCTCTTCCATGAGCGCCAGGTCAGCGGCCGGGTTGTGCAGTTCCAGATCCTGATCGACCACCGCGAAGCGGGCGTCGGCTCCCAGGCCGACGTGGTTTCCATCGTGCATTGCGTCGACGTGAACTTTGTACTCGCCGGGAGCCGCCGTCTCGGTGAATTTCGCCAGCGACTCGGTCGGGCTGCGCTGCGGCGAAACCGCGTGCTTCTTGCCGTCCGGGCCGGTGACTTCAATCTTGAAATCGGCGTCAGGCAGCGGACCGCTTTGCGGATCACGAGCCCCCATCGCCATCGGGACCGCCTGCCCGGGACGAAACCGCCGTCCGTCGAGTTTCAGCCAGACCGCCTGATCACCCTGCGCATCTTTGTGCGCCAGCCACAGAATCACCTGTTCCCAAAACCGTTGATGTGCTTCCGGAAAGCCGGCTTGGTACCAGTAGAAACTCGTGTATCCCGCGAACGCCATTGTCCGGCCACGTCCGACATCCTGCGCTACCAGCAGTGGTGTTCCCTCTTCGGATTCCGCCAGAACGAGCGCGCCGGGTTTCAGTCCCACGAATTTGTTCGCCCCTTTTAGCGGAGGGAGCGCCTGCCAGCGTTCGAGATTGCGAGCCGGCTCATCCAATCGCATCACATAGTGCGACAGGCCCTTGGTCGTTGGGCGCATTCCCAGTGTTTGCCCGTAGTACAACGATTCATCGATTTTTTCGCCAAACTGCGCCTCGGTGCGCAACATCTCGATCGGCAACACGTCGGCGATCGGCGTGTTCGCGTACCCGCCCGGACCAAACGAATAGGTGCCGCCGGTCATCAGCAGCCCGCCCCCCTGTTCCACCAGCTTCGCGAGTCGCTCCAGAGCGGGCGCTCCAAAGGTCCGCGCCGGCACTCCGCCGATGATGTAGACGTCGTATTTGCCCAGTTCGAACCAGGAGGGTTCCAGCGTGACGGCGGCACCACCTGGTGTCTGGCGAATGGGTTTGAAATCGAGCCGCACGTGGGGAGATTCGTCAATCCGCCGCAACAGCCTCTGCTCGGCTCGTTCGATATCGAAATACGCGACGCTGATTCCTCCCTTGAGGACTGTGAGATAGGTGGTCAGCGAGTTGTTGGTTTTGAGCGACTCCTCTTCCTGGGGAACCGCCTCCAGCATCAGCCGAAATTCCCCCGGTTCCTCAGCCACGAAACTCAATTCAATGGACAACACCTCTTCGTTTCGTGACGGAGTCAACCGCAACGGAACCGCGACCTGCTTCATGGTCGTTTGCCCTCCCACGACCGCCACCGGATCTTCCAGCAGCAGGCGCACGACCACCTCGCGTCCCGCCCCCCCCAGCACACGGACCTTCCCCGAGACGACCACTGTGTTTTTCACAAACACGGTCGGACTAACTTCCAGGTCTTCGACAATCAGATCGAGGGTCGTGTCGCTCAGGCCGGCCGCTCCAAAGCAGACCGTGTCGATGCGCACGTTTTGTTCCGCGAGTCGGGTCGCCGCCGCCCGTGGGTCGGCATCCAGTGGAGGGACCGCCCGCTGTGCGCCATCTCCCAGCAACAGAATCCGCACAATCCGCTGAGTGGCCGCCTGCCGGGCATATTCGCCTAAAACGCTCCCCATCGCCGTCTGGGTTCCGTCGGCCTCTCCCTCGGGCCGTTCGACCGGCGAGCCCTCGTCGGCGAACTCCACGTATTGAACTTCAACCTCTTTTCCCGCCCGCTCCAACTGAGGCCGAATGCGGTCGATTGTTTGCAGCAGCCAGTCCCGCCGCGAGATTCCCCCGGGGCCGTCTTTGACGGTCATGCTCCGACTCTTGTCGGTCAGCACGACCATCTTCGCGGATCGGGGATCGGTCTGGTTGAACTGCAACTCGGGCCGCAGCATGGCGAACAACACAATCGACCAAGTCACAATCCGCAACCCCAACAGCCACCGCCGCGCTCCTGGAGCCAGATGCGCGATCCGCGGACGGTAGGTCGCGACGACGAACATCAGCGACGCCACCGCGATCAGCAGAGTCCAGGGCCAGCCCCAGATGGGGTCCAACAGTGTCTTCATGCCCGGTGATCGTACCGCGGAACGAGTCCCAACAACGCCAGCACTTCGGTCTCACGACGGCGCATCACCAGTCGCTCTTTTTCCGTCAGGTCGTCGTAACCACACAAGTGCAGCAGGCCATGCACAAGATACAAGACGACTTCGTCCTGCGCGGTCCAGCCAAATTGTTCCGCGAGCCGCAGGGCGGTTTCCGCGCTCACAACCACTTCTCCCGAGATCGCCAGTCCCGCCGACCGACGGACTCCTGGAGCGGCGTTTCGCGCTGTTCGGGATGGAGCGGGAGGTTGGCGCGGTTCGGCGAGATCAAAACTGATCACATCGGTCGGATAGTCATGCTGGAGGAATTCGCGGTTGATCTCGTGGATCCGCGCGTCGTCGACGATCGCGACACTGATTTCCGCCGTTCCCACATGTTCATCCCGCAGCGCCGTCTGGGCCGCGTGAATCAGCCGCTTGGGTGAGACTTTGAGGAGCTTCTGGGTATTCGAAACAGCGATCTTCAGTGGTTTGGCCGACGGAGGCTGCCTGGGGAGCCCCAACCGGGTGGACGAGGCTGCGCTTTGCGCCGACGGACTGAGTTTTTTTCGGTCGGCCGGCTCGGATTTCGCTTTCGGCTTGGCTTTGCTCATGGACGCCTCAAATCGACGCAAACCAGTCGCTTTGAGTCATGGAGGTACAGCCGTCCGTCACTCAAGGCGGGGAGCGCGCGCGAGGTCGACTTAAAGACCGAATGCGATCCCAGTTCCACGTAACCCTCGGGAGTCGCTTTGGCCAGGACCAGCGTGCCGTCGTCTTTCCACCGCACGAGTTTCTTGTCGGCCAGAATGGCGTGTGCCACTCCAAATCCCTCTTCCGTCCAGCGGACTTTTCCTGTCATCGGATCGAAGCAGCGGAGCCGCGCCCCCCCCTGGTCGGCCCGGCCATCAGTTCCGTACAACAACCCCTCATGGAGGACACAGGTGGTGTATTGGCTCGACATGGTCTCGTTGTTCGACCAGATCTCTTCCACGCGGGAAGGCCCGATTTTCGCCAGCCGGGCACCAATGCCGTAACTGGCGCTCACGAACACGTGGCCGTTGATCACGACCGGAGTCGCCGCGTTGACCGTCGGTCCACGGTCGCCAAACGGAAACCTCCAGAACTCTTTTCCCGTCTTGGGATCGACGGAAACACAATTCAGCCGGGTGACAAAAATCACCTGCCGCACGCCCCCGACCTGGGTCGCGGCCGGTGCCGAGTAGCTCGCCTGTTCGTCGCTGACGCTCCAGACCGTTTTGCCGTCGGTCAGCGCGAGTCCCATCAATCCCGCCCCTTTGGCCCCCCCGGCGTTGATCAACAGTAAATCCCCGTCGACGATCGGAGCGCTGCCGGCTCCGAAAAAGCCCTCGGCCCCTTTGACCTCCTTGTACAGCCGACGCGACCAGTTGACTTCACCATCCTTCATCCGCAGGCTGTGCAGGTCACCCGCCGCCCCAAACAGATACACCGCATCCTGGTGGATGAGTGGCACGCAACGCGGCCCTGTGTCCTTGGAATAGCCTCCCGAATAGGTGGCGGGGAAGGATTTCTCCCACCGCTGCTTGCCCGTGGCGGCGTCAAAACACCAGGCGATCTCCTGATTCCCCCGGCGGTGAAACAGCACCACCGTCCCCTGGGAAATCGCCACGCCGGCGAACCCCTCGCCAATCTCCTGGCTCCAAAGTGTTTTCGGCCCACCGCGAGGAAACGCGTCGAGCAACGTCTCATCCACTGCGACGCCGGTCCGGTTTGGCCCCAGGATCTGCGGCCAGTCGCCTCCCCGCGCGATCAGCGGAATGCACAACACTCCGCAGGCGACCATCCAGCCAATCCACCGCCCCGCAGCGCGGTGTTTCCAACGACAGGTCTCTTGCACTCTGAAATCCTCGCTCCGCGGGGCAAATTCACTTGAGCCGTTGCCGATTATGGGCCAGCCAGCCCGATGGATACAAGTCCGCGCGACTTCCCGAACGCGAATCGGCGGACTAAAGTGATCGGCGTCGGAGGGGATCTCCGGCCTCGATTGAATGACTTCAGGAACACCGTGCCGTGCCTTTGCCCCGCAACCCCACCCGAGCCGTCCGGATTGGCACCATCACCATCGGCGGGGGAAACGCCATCGCCGTTCAAAGCATGTGTGCGACGCACACAACGGACATCGACGCCACGGTTGATCAGATCAACGATCTCCACGCGGCGGGGGCCGACGTGGTGCGGATTGCGGTCGACAGCAAGCGCGACGCCGAGGCATTGCCCGAAATCCGCAGTCGGACTCAGGCAAATCTGGTGATTGACCTGCAAGAAAACTACCGCATGTCGGAGCTGGTGGCACCGCATGTCAACAAATTGCGCTACAACCCCGGTCATCTTTATCACCACGAGCGGGAAAAGCCGTGGCAAGACAAAGTGAGATACCTGGCGGATGTCGCATTTCGACACGACTGCGCGTTGCGTGTGGGGGTGAATTGCGGTTCGGTCGATCCGGCACAGGCCGAAAAGTTTGGCGACGACGATTCGATTTCGCCGATGCTGGAAAGCGCGTTCGAACATTGCGCGCTGCTCGACTCGATTGGTTTTCTGCGATATTGCGTATCGCTCAAGGATTCCGATCCATCGAAGGTGATTGAAGTGAATCGGCGGTTCGCGGCCCAGCGACCCGACGTGCCGTTGCATTTGGGTGTCACTGAGGCGGGCCTGCCCCCGGATGGGGTGATCAAAACGCGCGTGGCATTTGAGCAGTTGATCAGTCAGGGGATTGGCGACACGATTCGGGTGTCGCTGACGGTTCCGAACGCCCGGAAGCGGGAAGAGATTGAGGCCGGGCGGCAGATTCTGGCCGACCTGGCGGCGGGCCGAACCCGCAGTGTGGTGCGGTTCAACCCGCAGGCGCTGAACATCATCAGTTGCCCGAGCTGTTCCCGCGTGGAGAACGAGGCGTTTATTGATCTGGCGCAGCAGGTGAAGGAGATGACCGCGTACGCCAAGGATTATGCGATTACAATCGCCGTCATGGGGTGTCGGGTGAACGGCCCAGGGGAAACGGACGACGCCGACCTCGGTTTGTGGTGTGCCCCGCAGCACGTCAACCTCAAGCGGGGGGAGGAGGAACTGGGGGTGTATCCTTACGACACCATCCTCGATCGACTGAAAGTTGAACTCGATGCCTTGATCGAACGCCGTAAAACTTAAGGAGTTGAGGAGAATTGCGAAGAATTTTTGAAGGTCCCCGCTAGTCAGGAAGGGGACCAAAGACTATAAATGGTTTCCACACAAACGAATCATCGTCCGTTGAAGCAGCTCCCCGTGTTGCTCGCCATCTCCCAATGGTTGTCCGTTTCGCGTCGATCGATCTGCTCCAGCATTTCGAGACATCGTACGCGAGAACGCGACGGAACGGTTCGGGTTCCCGGCACGTCGTGATGCCGCTGGAACTGCTCTTTTCGACACTCGTCCCTTCGAAATCGCAAGGACGCTGCCGTGCCCAATCTTGAATCCCCTGTATTCCTGGAATCTCTGTCTCGCCTGATCGCGCGATGGGGATCCGATCCTGATTTTCGTCTGGTCGCCAGACAACTAGCACAAGTTGTGCTTGATGCGACGGAAGAGGTGGTACCGGGAGGAGCAGGGCAAGCGCCGGGCGGAGAGGCGTCACCAGCCAGTCCGTTAAGAAGAATACGGGCTGCCGCCACGGCGGCACGGGCGACCTCGACTGGCGAAGTCGGTCCCGGTGCGGTGACGTTTCCAGAAGAATCTCCCGCGTCAACTTCGTCTTCCGCTCCCATGCGTCCCCATGGGACTGTGGCCGAGTCCGAGCCGTATCGCGGTGTGAACATCGGCGATCTGACACTGGGTCGCGGCCGGTCGTCGATGGGTGAGATGTCCCGTCCGGGGATGCTCGACAAGTTTGTCCCGGTTGATTTCGCGTTGATTGAGTCGCGGTGTCGGTTGAAAGCCTGTGGTGTATAAGGCCGACTTTGCGACAGAAGTCGAACCACTCGACCGCGACCTGATCGCCCGGGCCAAGCTGCTACCCAACTGCTTCCTGTGGTTGAATCACCCGAACGGTCCCTCCAGCAGCGACGCGACCCGATACGACGAAGTCGCCGCCTGTTTTGAGACGCTGGCCGAGGCGGTCGCTCTGGTGAAAGCGATTGAAGAGGACCAGGATCGCGACCCGACCGAGTTCGAGGCGGCGTTGAATCTACTCGCCGAGGCGCAGTCGATGCTGCGGATTTCGGTTGTGAAATTCGACAACTACGCCGACACCGATCAGCGCGATGTGTTCCAGTGGCTGAAGTACACCGCGAACGAGCAGCAGATCTTTATCCGTCGATTTATGCGTCTCGACGATCCGGGCGACCCAGCCATGGCGATCGATTTGCAGAATCGTATCAAGGCTTCATCCGGGACGATCACTGAGGCCCGGAAGAAGGTCAAGCAACACAAGAAGCTGTTCAGCAAGCTGAAACACAAATGTACGTTGATTCACGACGAGCCAGAAACGGCGGATGACTACTGGCATCTCGTGATTCCGATGGTTGACGAACTGATTGCCGGGGGAATTCCGCCCAGCAATCGCGAGTTGCGTGAAGCTCTCGCCCCGGTGGTCGACTCCATCCCCGACCTGCCCGATCTGCCGAAATCGGTGCAGATGGTTCTGCGTGAAATCGACCGTTACCTGGCGACCGTGGCCGATGCATCGGCCGTCGGTGGCGAACGTCGCCAGCAGGCCGAGCGGGCACTGATCGACGCCTTCCAGCTCAAGGAACTGCACTGGATTTCGACTCGCGAGCACGAGTCGCTCGACTGGTTTGAACCGTTCGTCGCGAAGAACGATGTGGCGGTGGTGGTCTTGGCGATTCGCTGGTCAAGCCACTCCTACGGCGACGTCAAGATCTTTTGCGAACGCCACAACAAGCCACTGGTCCGGCTGCCCGCTGGTTACAACGCGAATCAGGTCGCGTCGCAGATCATGTCGCAGTGCAGCACCAAGCTGCAGGAATAGTCGCAGTCACGGCCGGGTCGGCGAATCGCAAGGCGGGCAACCCTTGTGCGATTGACCGAATGGCCCACGAGATTTAAAAATCGGAGAAGGGGGGGGAGCGGAAACGCTCCTCCCCCTCTTTTTTTTCAACGGACCACTTGGAGGCTCAGTTGGGTGCCACTGCCCGCGAACGCAGCGAGTGGGCCGAGAAGCCGAACTGCGGAATGTGGTTGTGCTGCTATGAGAGTGCGTACAAGTGACGAAAAGAATCTGACAGGATGAAGATTCTCTCGTCATCGCGAAATCCGTCCGCCCCGTTGCGCGATTTGGCGGCGACGATGTGCGAGTGACGCCCAGCACGCTGACCTTGCCCGCCCGCGTAAACACAACGACCCGGCAGCCCAAAACTGAGCTGTCGGGTCGGGTCGCGATCCTTTCACAAGGCTCGCCTGCCGACGAGCGTTGGCGGTTGTCCGCCAGCCGTCGGCCGTCGCACGCGAGACGCCTGCGGGTTAATACCCGTAGTTGTAATTGATGCTGTTGATCCGCTTGACCGGGGTCCAGCGGGGAGTGTGGGAGTAGTAGAAGCCAGACTGCGTCGTGTCAGTCTGCTGGTAGACCGTCGGCGGTCCACCGGGCAGACGTCCACCCGACTGGGTGAAGAACTGCTGCGGGTAATACTGTGTGTAGGTATTCCCGACTTGAACCAGCCGGCTGGAGGGCATTCCCCAGCCGTATTGGTACTGGTACTTCACAACGGGGGGCAGCGGTACCGTGACCGGAACATTGTATCCGGTGGCCGAATAGACTTCGGAGTCACGGGGGTCGGCGTAGTAGCCTTCCACCGGGCGGTAGCATTTTCCACCCAGGCATTTGCCATTTCCGCAGCGGCCATCGCGGCAGCCGTTGCCGTCGCAATCACCGTTGTTGCAGTCGCCATGGCCGCCATGTCCATTTCGGCCATGCCAGCCCCGGCACTGATCACACCAGTAGGTGCCGTTCGAGCCATTGCCAGCACCAGCGTTTCCGCCACGACCCAGGTAGGCCGCGTGGGTGAACAGGCCGTTGACGTAGGCACCGTTGCCAACCCCGCCGTTTCGGCCATCGCCCATCCCGGCACCGTTTCCGTAGGCGTAACGCCCGCCATGTCGGCAACCGGAAAGTCCGTGGCTGCGGCAATAGTCGCACGCGCCACCGCCGATTCCTTGCGATCCGCTATTGGCGTAGCCCTGGCGATTGGCCGCTCCGTTGTCGGATCGACATTCGACGAGTTGCACGTCGCCGGCCCGCGTCGCGGAAGCGCCGCCAACCGAGATGAACAGGCTGATCGCCAGCGCCGCCTGTCCTATGTTCCACGAAGTTTTCTTCATCGTTCTCATCCTGAGAGGAGGGGCCGGGTTATTTGTGCGTCCAACCCGAGTTGGCGTACCACGTATGGCTTTGGTTGTTGTGGAAGTGGTGAGGCGGGGACATGTAGGGAAGTCCCGCGCCAAACTTGTAGTGGCTGTGGTATTTCACGCGCACTTCGGTGCCAATCAGGTGCGGCTTCGGGAAGAACGGCAGGCACGAAAGCCCGTGGGTGTTCTTGTAGTAGTACGGGGGATACATCGCCCGGTAGGAATGGGCGTAGGTCATTTCCTGCGGGCTGAACGCGGGGTTGGTGATCATCGTCCAGCCAACTTCCGCGGGAATGTCCGGCCGGGGGCACGGGTTGAGCGCGCCGCTCACAGGTGGCCGAGCCACGGGAGTGAGATCCTGGGCGCTGGCCGGTCGGATCCCCGCCGACGAGAGTACGAAACAGGCGGCGACCGCCGACAACATCAGACGTTTCATGAGAGTCTCCTTCCGTGGATGCCCGCGGCCGCTGCCGCTGGGGCGGGGCCACTATGGATTCCTTCGCCAGCGACGCGATGTGCCGGCCTGCATCAAGATTCGACCTGAAACCATGGCGACGATCACTCATCAGGGGACTGGAATGCCCGGGAGTCGCGATTTTCCGAAGGGTCGGTCGGCAAAGGCGTTACGAACGGACCGCCGACGGTCGCAGGCGGTTGAATCGGCATCGTCGGAGAATTTCCGCCCGTCAGGAGGGACGAACGTAGCGATTATGGCAGAGTCACAGGATTCCACCCCCGAGTCACCAGCCGAAGCCGGTGCAAACGCCCTAACCGGCGACCGAACGCAATACGTTTCCATCAGTCAGGAGACGCGGCGGCGGTATCTCAACTACGCCCTGTCGGTCATCACCTCCCGCGCGCTCCCGGACGTTCGCGATGGGTTGAAACCGGTCCAGCGTCGCCTGCTGTTCGCAATGTTCGATTCGCTGCGCCTCACCAGCGACAGTCGTTATGCCAAGTGCATGAAGATCTGCGGCGAAACGATCGGCAACTATCATCCGCATGGTGACATCGCCTGCTACGAGGCGCTGGTGCGGATGGCGCAGAATTTCACCCTGCGGTATCCACTCGTCGATGGCTGGGGCAATTTCGGGGTTGTGATGGGGCTCCCCCCCGCCGCCTCCCGGTACACCGAAGCTCGCCTCACTCCGCTCGCCGGCGAGATGATGAGCGAGCTGCGGTTCGAAACGGTTCCCTTCCGTCCGACCTACGACTCCCAGCGCGAGGAACCGGTTGTTCTTCCCGCCCGATTCCCCAATCTGCTCGTGAACGGCACCCAGGGGATCGCGGTCGGCATGGCGACCAGCATCCCCCCGCATAATCTGGGCGAGGTGATCGACGCTTGCATCCACCTGATCGACGATCGGCAAGCGACGGTGCCGCAGGTGATGAAGTACATCAAAGGCCCCGACTTCCCCCTGGGGGGTCGGATCATGACGGAACGTCGGGATCTGCGTCAGATTTACGAAGAGGGACGCGGGTCGATCAAGGTGCGCGGCGAGTGGGCGCTCGACAAGGAAAAGCGAAAGGAAGTTCCCGACCGGATCGCGATCACGTCGGTCCCGTATGGTGTGGAGACGGGGCCGTTGCTGTCGGCGATTGGGGAGATCATCGAGTCACGCAAGCTGCCGCAGTTGATCGATTGTTTCGACCACACCGACCAGACCAGCGGCATGCGGCTGGTGCTGAAGCTGAAGCCGGGGGCCGACGCCGCCTCGGTCATGGCGTACCTTTACAAGCACACGGCACTGGAACAGAACTTCGCGTACAACTCGACCTGCCTGGTCCCCGACGAGCAAGGGGCGCTGATTCCCCAGCGGATGAATCTGGTCGACATGCTGCTGGCGTTTCTCGACTTCCGCTTCGACGTGGTGAAGAAGCGTTTCGAATATCAGTTACGGCAGTTGCAAAAGCGGATTCATATTCTGAACGGGTTCAAGATCGTCTTCGACGGTCTGGACAAGGCGCTGCGAATCATTCGCAACAGCGATGGCAAAGCCGACGCGGCGAAGAAGCTAATGGCGGCGTTTCCGCTGGATGCCGAGCAGACCAACGCGATTCTCGAGATGCAGCTTTACAAGATCTCGCAACTCGAAATCAACGACATTCTGAAGGAACTCAAGGAGAAAAAGCAGCAGGCGGCAGAGATCGAGGCGATTCTGGCATCGAACCGCAAACTCTGGAAGGTGGTCGAGACCGAGTTGAAGGAGGTCTCAGAGAAATACGCCGACAAACGCCGGACCGCGCTCGGTTCGAGCGACGAAATCACCGAATTCAATCCCGACGCCTACATCGTGAAAGAGAACACGAACGTCGTAAGCGGGTTGGCCGGCTGGCGAGCGTGGAAAGCACGCGCGTCCGCGAGGGGGACGAAGTGCTGTCGGTCGTTCCCGGCAGCACGCTCGATCATGTGGTGTTCTTTTCCAGCGAGGGAATCGCCTTCACACTGCGGATCGATGAAGTCCCGGCGTCGTCGGGATATGGCGAACCGCTCGCGAAGCACTTGCGCATGGGGGACGGTGCCACGATTGTGGCGTCGCTGACCACCGACGCACGGTTCACACCAGCCGACGCGCCAGTGAAAGACCAGGAGCAGCCCGGTCCCTACTTGTTGGTCGCGACCGCACGGGGGCAGGTGTTGCGGGTGCCGTTGTCACCGTTCCGGCCGACGTCGACGAAAGCGGGACGCAAGTTTTGCCGGCTACATCCGGGGGACAAGGTGGTGTGCGTCGAACTGGTGCGGGAGGCGACGTCAATGTTCCTGGCCTCCGCCGACGCCCGCATTCTGCATTTCGCGATTGACGAAGTGCCGGTGTTGTCGGGAGCGGGGAAGGGAGTGCGGGGCATCAAGATCGCCGACGACGATGTGGTGATCGGTGCCGCACTGCTGGCACGTCCCAGCGACTGCCTGCGGGTGATTACGACTGGCGACAAAGAGATGACGTTCGGCCAGCAGAAGTATGAACTGACGGCCCGGGGCGGAAAGGGGATTCGCACGGTGCAGCGGTCGGGGTTTGTGAAAGTGCTGCGACCGCCGATTGAACTGGTGGACTGGGCGACGCTGGAAGGAAAATAGCCCTGCGCGGCGGCCCAGCGAACGGAAACAGGATGAAGTGGCTGTTCGTCTTCGCCTGTCGCGTCGCCCGGAAAATTCCCCGTGATCGCGCGGCTGTGTGGGAAGGTGCCCTCCCGATTTCAGGCCTCGCTCTTCGCCGATTGACTTCGCGCTG
>JAPLOC010000213.1 GCA_026692825.1 Planctomycetota bacterium
TGCCTGAATCAAATAGTCGAGTTCCGCGTCGATTTCTTCGGGAGAATCCACGGTCGCCGCCAGTTCCTCCCTCACCAGTTCCCGAAACCGTTTTCGAAACCGGTGGATGATCACCTTGAGCGAGCCTTCCGTGACCCCCAACCGGTCGGCGATCGTTCCCGAAAGTGGAGCGGCCGCTTCCCCCGTCAGCCAGGGACGCAGTACTTCCATTTGCTCGCCCCGCCCTGCTTCGACCGCCTCGGCTTGCAGCCGATCGAGACTCCGCGCCAGGACCGCCAGCGCCCATTCCCGATCGAAATACGCGTCGGCGGGGAAGCCCTGGGGATCGGCAGGTTCCTGGGCGGTTGGTGAACCTGGCTGGTTGTTGGGTGTCCCCGGTGATTCCCCCAGTGGCTCCACCGATTCGAACGAGAGCGTGATCCGCCCGCCCCCGCGCTTGAGCGTCCGTCCTCGTTCACGGAGGTCAGCCAGGAAGTGCTTGGCCGCTCCCAGCAGATACGATCGAAATCGGCCCCGCGTGCGGTCGACCGTGTTGAGACTCTCTCCTTCCAGCAGTTTCGCGAAGAACGCGTGCGTCAGATCCCGGGCGTCCTCATTCCCGTGCCGATACCGCTCGATGAACGCGGCGACCGGAGCATAATACGACTCGCATAGCGCCCGTAACGCCCGCTTTCCCTCGGGTGAGTCCCCCTTCGCGGCGATCACGGCCGTCCAGTGGGT
Organism: Planctomycetota bacterium; assembly: GCA_026692825.1. Taxonomy (GTDB): domain Bacteria; phylum Planctomycetota; class Planctomycetia; order Planctomycetales; family Planctomycetaceae; genus UBA10511. The sequence goes on from JAPLOC010000213.1 coordinate 721, forward strand.
TGTCTGAAATGCGGACTGCGGGAGATCACTCATGCTCGGGGACCAGTTCCGTCGGGGATTCCAAACGCTCCCCCTTGGGGTGTACCGCGGGAATCGTTGGACCCGCAGTCCCACGCAATTGTGCCAGTCGAAACGCCGGTGTGACACCCGGCGCACGTTCTCCCAGATTCTCAACGTTCAGGTAATCATCCATCCAATACGTTTCCGTCACCCCGTCGGGCGCGACCATAGACATGTGCAACAAGTGCAGTTCACTGGAACTCCGCGGCTCCGACAGTACCAGCGGAGCGTAGCGGTCGGGCAGCGGAGTTGTTTCGGGCGACAGCGACACCATGCCGACCATCAGATTGCGTTCTATGCGATGGAAGATCACCTTGGTCTCAGGATCGATGAAGTCCAGAATCAGCCGTTCTCCCACGACCGGCGTCGGAAACACATCGGACTGTCTGGGAGAATACACCTGCCATCGCAGTAGAAAACCGGTGGCCCGATCGGTCGCGGTTTGAAACGTCAGCACGTTCGGAGAGGCGACCCGCGCCTGCCCCTTGGTTGCCGACCTGGGAGTCACACGCACGATGGTATTGGAGGGAACCACCACCTGTTTCTCCACCGTGAACCGGGCTCCCTCCGGCGCGGGGGCTCCCGCCGGCGTGGGGGGCCACGCCGAGCCGGGTTCTCGCACGACTCGGGCGATCAGATGGTATTTCCACCCGTCGCGGTGAGTCATCACCGCGAACTTGGGTACCGCACCCTCCGGTAATCGGGGCATCTGTCGCGCCGCGAGATCCAATTCTCTCGCCCCCTTGAGAATCTCTTCGCGTGTGAAATCCCCCGGTAGCGTCCATGACAGCGCGTTTCCCTGGTTGAGTCCGACGCGCACGTCTCCAGGGCGGGAATCGGCCGCGTGTCCGGGGAGTTCGCCATGAGGGCCAGCCGTAAGGCTCTGCGAAACTTCGATTGCCAGTCCGTATCTCGAATCGCGTTCGAATCGCACCACGATCGTCCGCGAGTCGGGCGTGACCTCGACCTTCTGCACACGAAACTCGATTTCGGTCGGAGGAGTCGGGTTGGGGGTGATTGCCAATCGTCCCGACACACTGGGAGACGGCGATTCGACCATGATGGGAGCGGGTGGAAAGTGGTTTGCTGGTTCGATCCGTGGTGATCCCAGCCAGACCATCGTGACGGCAAACCAGAACACGATCCACAACACTGCGAACAACATTCCCAGGATCGTCAGCGGATGCGAACGAATGACAAGTTCCTGGGGAGCGATCAGCGCAGGCTCGTGACCGGTCCGCACGACCGCGTCGAGAATCGCATCGTGCCAGTCGTCAACCTCCCGATTGAACTGCGACGGCAGAAATCCAATCAATCCATTGTTCGGCGACAGGCAGATTCGTCGTTGATAACCGCGATTGGCGTAGGTCAACGCGATGAAATTGATCCCGGCGATATTGACGCTGCGCGGGTACTGACCGATCCCCATTTCGGAGATCTCCGCAAGTTCAATCACCGTATCGACGTTGCCCCGAGTGTAAATCAGCCGTTCTTCGTCGAGCCGCAGTGTCCCCTGGCTTCTCCAGATAAAGAACTGTCCCACCAGCGTCTTGAGTTCCTCAGGGGAATTCAAAGTGCTGCGTCCCGACTTCAACATCCGCGGGAGAACAGAGCGTGCCGGGGCCGGAGGAATTCGAGCGGTCCCGACATCGAGCGGCTTCGCGTCGGGATTCGCCAACCCTTCGACCCGCGTGCGGAATTCGGTCGCGTTGGAGAACCGGAGTTCCGGCTGTGACTCCAGCGCACGCAACACAATTTCATCAAGCCGTACATCGACTTGAACCCGGCGTGATGGAGGTTGCAACACCCTGCCGGGCAGTTCGCCTGTCAGCAACTCATACAGGACGACTCCCAGAGCGTAGATATCGGTTCGCTGATCAATGACGACCGGTGACCGAAGTTGTTCCGGGGCCATGTAGCCGGGAGTTCCCAGCAGCTCCATTCCCGTCAGTCGGGTTCGGGGGTCACTGCCAGCGCCGGCGGAGTGATCGGTCGATTCCCGGCGAAGTATCCGCGCGATTCCGAAATCGACGATCTTGATTTTCCCGGTCCGGTCGATCAGCAGGTTCTCGGGCTTGATGTCGCGGTGGATGATCCCGCGGTTGTGCGCGAACTGCAACGCTTCGCAGATCGGCGGCACGACGGCGAGCGCCTGCTCGGGAGTGAACCGCCCGGCTAACATGGCCTGCCGCAGGTTCACCCCGTCGATGAATTCCATCAACAGAAAGTAGAAGCCCCCCGACTGGCCAAAGTCGTAAACGGTGACGATGTTGGGGTGGTTCAGTTCGGCCAGTGCCTGGGCCTCGCGCTGGAATCGGGCGGTGAAACCAGAATCCGCCTGTCGCCCCGGCGCAAGCAACTTGAGCGCGACGATGCGGTTCAGCGATTTCTGGCGCGCTTTGTAGACCACCCCCATTCCCCCGCGTCCGACGAGTTCGAGAATGTCGAGCTGGGGGAAAGCCGCCCCCACTTCTTCCAAGGTTGGCGCGGGTTCCCGAGGGGGTTCCACGTCGTCGGTCGCCGCCTGCTTCATCAGGCACAGAGGACAAAGTCCCCAGGGGGCGCTCGCGGGAATTCGAGTGCCACATTCGGGGCAGAGAGTGTCAGAGGACGATTCGCGCATGGTGGTCACAGGATCACGCTGGACTGCCGACGATGGCGAGTCTGGGACCCGCGAACAGTCGTCCGCATGATCATACCTGAGGGATTGATGCCGGGGGGTTAACAGAAATTAGTGAGTCAACTCCGGTTTTGGCGACTGTCGATCGTGGGAATTGGAAGTTTTTCGATTTCAGCAACTTCTCCAGAGAGCAGGAATGGCGGGCAGCTCCATCCTGTTCATCCCTTATCATCCTCTTCATCCTGTCAAATTCTTTCCATCCGTTGTACGCACACTCATTCGTGGAAATGGCCGCTCCAAAATCTGCGCGGCGAAACAATAATTGCCCGGATTGTAGTTCGGCTGGAAGCCTATCCGCCGATGGGATAGCATCAACAGCAGAAGATTCGAATCCGGACACGAGTCCCCCAGCAGCGAAGAGCATGATGTACCGTCGTGATGCGATGCTTCGATTGGGCACAGCCGCCTGCGGTGCGCTGTCGTTGCCCCGATTGCTGGATCTCGAACGGACGGCGGTCGCGAAATCCCCGGCGAAACCGAAAGCGCGATCCTGCATCTTTCTGTTCATGTGGGGGGGACAGCCACAGCAGGATATGTGGGATCTGAAGCCCAACGCACCGGTCGGAATTCGCAGCCGATTTGAGCCGATTCAGACCTCCAATCCCGGTGTTCTGTTCAGCGACCAGATGCCGGGAATCGCCACTCAGGCGGACAAACTCGCGATCATCCGATCGTTGAATCACACCACCACCGACCATGGCGTTTCGGTTTATCACGCGCTGACCGGTCGGGCGATGTCTCCGCCGCGCACATTCCCGGCGAACGGTCGGCGTCGGACCGATTTTCCCTCGGTAGGATCGATGTTCTCGTATTTGGGGGAAAAGTCGGCGATCCCCGCGAGCTTCACCATTCCCCGGCCGGTCGCACACGACGGCCTGCGCTACGCGGGGACACACGCCGGCTTTCTGGGATCGCTGCATGATTCCGTCGAGCTGGGTCAGGTTTACAACCATGTCGAGGTGGGGCCGCGCCCCGAGTCGGCGCAATCGACTTTTCGACTCTCTCTGCCCGACGACCTATCGACCACCCGGCTCCTGGCGCGACGGGGCCTCTTGAATCTGCTCGAAACGCAAGATCGCGCGCTGCAGCGGAACCCGGGAACGACTGCCTTCGACAGTGTTCACGAAGACGCGTGGCGACTGTTGAATTCCCCCGCTGTGAAAAACGCCCTTGACCTTGAGCAGGAGTCGCCAGCCGTCCGCGATCGCTACGGACGGAACGAGTATGGAGAGAGTTTTCTGACGGCGCGACGGCTGGTTGAAGCGGGAGTGCGGCTGGTGAACGTCAACTGGATGTTCATCACGCCGGCCGCCAAGGTGTACAACGTCTGGGACGTGCATGGGGGACTGGGGGATCTGGAACATGGTGCCACGGGCTACGGCATGCTGACGGCGCACTATTGCCTGCCGGCGTTTGATCAGGCGTTTTCGGCTCTGTTGGAAGACTTGGGCGGGCGCGGGATGTTGGACGAGACGCTGGTCGCGTGCGCCGGCGAGTTTGGTCGCACGCCACAGATCAATGGCAATAACGGCCGGGACCATTGGCCGTACGAGCTGGCGTGCGGGGAGGCGCGGTCTATGGAGCCAGCGACAAGCACGCGGCGTACGTCAAAGAAAACCCGGCGACCCCGGGGGACTATCTGGCGACCGTCTGCCAGGCGTGCGGCCTCGACCCAGACCGAGAGATTCTTGACCTGGAAGGGCGGCCGTACAAAATCTGTGACGGGACGCCGATCGAGGCGGTACTCGCTTAGGGTTGTTTCGCGAATCGAATACAGGTCGGGGTCGGCACGTCGATGCTGTGTCCCGTTTCTTTCAGGCGGCCGGACTCCCGATCGATGCCAAACACAACGATGGTGTCCGACGCCTGATTCTCCGCGAGCAACCATCGACCCGTGGGATCCACCACAAAATTGCGTGGTGTCTTGCCGCCCGTCGCGTGATGGCTGACAGCTTTCAGTTGACCCGTTCCCGCGTCAATCGCGAAGACTGCAATCGTGTCACTCCCGCGATTGGAACCGTAGAGAAATTTTCCTGTGGGATGAACGACCACCTCCGCTGTGTGGCTGGTTCCTTCGAAACCCTCGGGGAGTGTGCCAATCTCCTGGATCGGGGTCAGGACTCCCTTTGCGGTGTCGAATTGAAACGTCGTCACCGTGTTGCCAATTTCGTTGATCACGTAAGCGAACTTGCCACCGGGCTGAAACGCGAAATGGCGCGGCCCGGCACCAGGTGTCACTTTGGCGAACGGGGGTTCATTGGGAGACAGCTTTCCTGAGCTGGAATCGAAGCGATAGACCAGCACCTGATCGAGCCCCAGGTCGGCGGCGAACGCAAACCGGTTCGCTTTGTCGAGATTGATCGAATGCGCGTGCGGTTCTTTCTGTCGTTGCGGATTCACGCTGCTCCCGGTGTGCTGAATGACGCTGGTCGCGGGACCGAGGCGGCCTCCTTCCAGAATCGGCAGCGACGCGATGCTGCCCCCTGAGTAGTTCGCGACCAGCACATGCTTCCCTGTCGCGTCCACATTGACGTGACACGGGCCGGCCCCTCCCGACGACTCGGCATTCAAAAACGTCAGTTGGCCTGTCGTCCGATCGCGTTGGAACGACGAAATTCCCCCGGTTGGCTTCCCGGAACTGTCTGTGATTTCCCCCACGGCGTAAATCAAAGTCGGGTCGAGCGGATGGACCGCCAGAAATCCCGGTCGCTTCGCACTGGCCGCGAGTTCTGCGGGCGACAGTTGACCCGTCGCGAGATCCAGCACCGCAGTGTAGATCCCTTTTGCCTTTTCTCCCCCGGTTCCGATGTAGATTCGCATGGTTGTCTGGTCGTCTCCCTGGACCGTCGGGGCGAAGAGGCAAGCACCAAACAGGCCCACGATTAACAAAAGTTTGCGAGAGAGATTTCTCATGGTTCGTGGGGTCTCGTCGAAGGCACCGATGTGAATGAACCCCGGTTCGCACCACGGGGCGTCCAAAGAGCGTTCGTCTCTATTCACTCTTGCGAATGCAGTACAGCCGCGACACCGTTCTCACCAACAGCCGGTTTCCGGCGATCGCCGGTGTCGCCATGCACATGTCATCCTCTTCGAATCGATTCGTGTGCAGTTCCTTGTATTCGTCACCAGCGGCGATAACGAATGTTTCGCCCGATTCGCTCAAGCAAAATACCTTGCCCCCGCTGCCCCAGGGGGACGCAGTGAATTCCGCTGCGCCGAGCCGTTGCTTGCCGTAGATTTCTTTGCCTGTGTTCGCGTCGTAACAACTGAACAGTCCGCGGTCGTACAGGACGTAGAGCCGATCTCGATAGACAAGTGTTGATGGGTTGTACGGAGCGGCCGTTCGCTGGCACCAGACGATATGGTCGTTCGACTCCTGCTTGTCCTGCAGCGTGATATTCCCCGCCGCCCCCGGCCGAATCGCGTAAATCGGCTTCTTGGGTGCCAGCACATATCCCGAGGTGACAAACAGCATTCCATTGGATTCGTAGGGTGTCGCGATTGTGATCGGCGACATCCCCGCGATTTCCCAAAGCAGCCCCCCCGACAAGTCGTACGACCGAATGCGGCGTGTGCCCGCAGTGACAATTTCGGTCCGCTGGTTGTTTTTCCAGACGTAGGGAGTCGACCAGTTGCTCTGTTCGTCGCGCACCACCCGCCACTCTTCGTCACCGGTCGCCGCGTTGTACGCCACCAGGTACGATTCTTCCTGATTGTCGTTCACCACATACAGCTTACCGTCCGCCAGCGCGGGAGAGGCGGCTGGCCCCCAATTCATTTGCGTCTTGCGCGGCTCCACCGGTTTCGACCAGACGACATTCCCTTCCAAGTCGAGACAGTAGATCCCCAGATTTCCAAAGTACGCGTAGATGAACTTGCCGTCGGTGAGCGGCGTCTCGGAGGCATACGTGTTTTTGATATGGACCGGCGTAGTTGGGACGCCGGTGTGAACCGTCTTTTCCCACACCGTTTTTCCCGTCGCCAGTTCGAGGCAGAGAACTTTCCAGTCATGGTCGCGCTGCGGCGCTTTTGACTGTTCTCCCCCGAAGTACAACCCCTTTTTCGCCTCGGGAGGAATGCCACTGTCGACGCACGTCGTCAGGATGATTTTCCCCTCCCACACGATCGGACTCGACCAACCCCGACCGGGGGTGTCGATGCGCCATGCTACGTTTTCCTTGGCGGACCAATGGTCGGGAAGGTCGGCGTCGTCGGCCACGCCGCGGGAATCGGCCCCGCGGAACGCTGGCCAGTTTTCACCAGCGACCGCCGACCGATCCAAACCGATCAGCAGCGCACAAACCGCGATTCCGAACAAGCTTCCCAGACGAGTGACCATGACACATGAAGTCCGCAAAGTTGCGAAAAGGAGCGAAGGAACCCCGACAAATCGAGCGGCCCGCGATCATATCGGGAGCCAGGAGGAATGTCACCGCGCCCGCCGGGCCGGCTTTTGGCCGATCAGATTGGCGAAAATCCGGTAGGCGCCCGGCACACCGACCGGCAATTGCCGGTACCAGGCGTACGCGGTGTAAACATAAAGCCCCTTCCCATACTCGGCAGACAACATCCCTCCCGTTTGAGCGGGTTGTCCGCGATCGTGGCATTCCCACAGGGGAACATACCGTTCGTCCCAGCTCTGCCAGAATTTCGACCCCCGTTGCTCGGCCCAGCCTTCAAAATCCTGTTCCGTGATCCGGTTGGGGTGGGTCATCAAGGGATGGTCCGGAACAAGCAGTGTTACCTTCGCGTCTTCCTCACTCACCTCTTCGGGATTTCGCCCCATTTTGTACGGATAGGGCCCAAAGTTGCGGTCGAATTCGGGGGTCTGATACTGCACCACCAGTGTGCCGCCGTCGTGCGCGTAGCGCAACAGGCGGGAATTCGCCGCCTCGAGGTCGGGGCGAACCGCATAGGCCCGAACGCCAATGACAATCGCGTCGAATCCCTCAAAGTCGCCGTTCGCCAGATCGGCGGCGTCGAGAAGCTGAGTCTCGACCCCCAGTTCCGCCAGTGCGGCCGGGACCGCGTCGCCAGAACCCATCACGTAGCCGACCCGCAAACCCTTGGGAATACGCACGTCGACCACTCTCAGTCGTTTAATCGCGGGCCGATAGAGGTTGCAGCGCCCCAAGTCCCGCGCGGTGATCGTCGAGAATCCTTCGCCATAAGTCCGCCCGGCACATTCCACAAGTGCCTTCAACGCCACCGGGTCGTCTCCTGCGTCCTCGGGAATCGAAAGGCTGAACGGAAGGGTCACCTCTTCGCCCGAACGGTTGATCGAAAACGCCTGCCGTGGGGGATCGCTCACAAATCCTGCGGGCAGATCCAGTCGCACCTCACCCGCGCTCGCTTCACCGGCGTGATTGCGCACTGTGACCCGGACCACATACCGCGACTCGCCGCGCGGCACGATTCCGTCGCCGGAATCGAATGCGACCGAAACGCGCGGCACCACATCCAACGGATACGAGACCTGTCCCAACGTCGGATTGCGGAACGACACCTGGGTGATTGCCGTCAACGGAATGTCGACGTCGTGGACTCGCAGGACAATCGCTCCTCGCAACCGTGTTCTGGTAGAAAACGGCAGCCCCGCTTCGTTGGTTTTATCGACCACATAGAACGGTTCACGAATGGAATCGCGATGCCAGTATGGACGATCGGGTTCAACGTCCTCACCGACTTTCGCGGAGAAGTCCTCGACCCAGGGGACGTTGTATTCCAGCGGGACCGCCGGTTCGACAGGGGGGGAAGCGGACCAGTCTGTTGGTGCATTCAACTGCGCCTTCACGAGTGTGGTGGGAATTCGGCTGCGATTGACGACGCGCACCCGAACGGCGACTTCCTGTCCCGGACTGGCGCTTTGAAAGGACGATTCCCGGAATCCGAACGGGCTCGGCTCCAAACCCGCGCGACTCGAATCGGCCAGCACTTGCAGGTCAATTCCCATCGCCCGTTGAATCGCCTCGACAAACTGCTCCTCTTTTCGGCCGAGTACCAACAACAAATGTTCTCGATTGCGAGCTTCCATCGCGGACTGGCGAATTCTGGTCATCAGGTCGCGAGTCGCACGCAAGCCCTGTGTCAGCGGTGGAACAATTGAGTCGGTCTGCCGGGGATCAAACTCTCTCCAGGCACGCTCTACGGTTTGCGAAACATTCTCCAGTCCTTCGGTCAGCCAGGGACGATGCCGCTCACTGGCAAATCTCGCCAGACCGACAACTCGCGTGTCGATTCCCTCGAAGAACGATTCCTCGCGGGGTGGCGCGTCCGTTGGCAGAGGTGATCTTACCAGCCGGTAATACGACACCGCCTCGCCTGCCGGACCGTCGTGTCCACTGATTCCTTGCGACCGCTGAAAGCCGAGTCCGTAGCGCGCGATCTGGGCGAAGGATCTGCCAATCGATGGACTGTAGTCTCCCGTAGGAAGGGCGATCGTCCACAAATTCTGATCTTCCGCCCGCCACTTGGGATGGATGTTGTTGGAATAGAGTTTTTGCGCCTGCCACGGTTGCAGCCCCCCGGCGATCTGCTCGGGAAACTGTTTGGGATCGGCGGCGACGTCCATCACCCCCCGCGCCAGCACCCCCGAGAGTTGATGCGCCCCGTGCCCGTCGCGCGCATCCCCACGAAACCGGGCGACGATGACATCGGGTTGTTCCTGCCGAACCACACGGACCAGATCTTCGAGAATCGGCGTTCCGTCATTCCACTGGCCCAGCGCCTCTTCGAGGGTCTTCGAAAATCCATAATCGACCGCGTGGGAATAGCGGAGACCAATCCCGTAGTATTTCGCCGACTCCAGATGTTCGAGTGATCGCAAAATGCCGAGTTCGTCGAAGAAGTGGCTCGAAATGAGATTGGCTCCTCCTTCCCCCCGGGTCATGCTGAACAATGTGGTCCGGGCCCCCAGACCACGGGCGCAGTACGTGAGCATCCCGCCATCTTCGTCATCCGGATGTGCGACCACGTGCAGCACGGTCGCGGTGGTTCTGAGTTTCAATAGCGATTGCAGAGTGCCAGCCGCTCCCGAATCGAGCGGCAGCTCGTCGGCCGGGAGGGACGACCCCAGAGCAAAAAATGGCGTCGCCAGCAGTCCAACGAAAAAGACGCGTCGCAGGTTGTTGTGCATGGATTCCCTCGCGGTGTGTGTGGTCTTCGCAGACTATAACGCCGAACCGACGGGAGTGAGACATGGAAAAGCGGTTCCCGGGATCGCATTCAGTCGGCGGCTGTGCCAAACTGTGCCGAATCGTCACGGACGAACTTGAAATCCATCGCATTCGTGAGAAGCCCCACCCATGCCTTCCGCTCAAGGCTATGCACACGACGTCTTCATCAGTTACGCGACGGTCGACGACCGTCCCGCGAAGCGCGGCTGGGTCGCGGCGTTCGTCAACAGTCTGAGCGAAAGTCTCAACGCGGCATTTGGATTACGTGACTCCGGTCGCATCTGGTGGGACCGGTCCAACATCGACGAAGAGGCGTCGCTCACTGAGCAAATCCGCGACAAGGTGAAATCGTCGGCATGTATGGTGGTCATCCTGTCGCGGGGTTATGCGATGTCGCAGTGGTGCCGCCAGGAGCGTGAGGCGTTTCTCGAAGCGATGTGCGAGGAACCAGACGGGGACCGCCGGCTGTTTCTGGTCGATATCGGCAATCTGGAGCTGAATGACCGACCGATCGAATTTCGTGACAAGCGCGGCAGGCTGTTTTACGTGCAGCCCCCCAATACCGTCGATTTCAACGATCGCGAACCGCTCGGGTTTCCCGTACCCGATCCAGAAAACAAAGAACACAAGGCGTTTTTCGCGCAGGTCGATCAACTGGGGAAGGATCTGTACGAGCGGGTCTCCCGACTCCCGGGGGCCGCGATCAAACCTCCTCCCAGCAAGACCATGTCCGAAGTGACACTCTTCGTCGCGGAGTCGTCCGACGACGTGGCCGAAGAACGAGAACAGGTTGTCCGGTTTCTCTCGGACCACTTTCACGTGATTCCCGCGATTGACGATCCGCTTCCTGCGCGGTGGGAGCAGTGGCGGAGTGCCGTTGACGGGGGATTGCAATCCGCCAAGTTGTTCGTGCAGGTCCTGGGCGGCCTGCCGGGCAAGAAAATCGCGGGGAGTGACCAGAAACTGGTGATCGCGCAATACGATCGAGCGCGGGAGGCTGGATTACGCATCGTCACCTGGAGAAAAAGTCCCGCGGAGACGATCGCCGACGCGCGATTGAAGGAACTCGTGGCCGCCGCGGAGTTTTACGGGCCGCTCGCCGAGTTCACCAGCGAAGTCAAGCGAATCGCCTCTCCCCCGCCGCCGGTGAAAGTCATTGAGCGTCCTGTCATGAATGAGGACTCACCGCCGCCAATGGTCTTCATTCAGGCGGGAGTGGAGGACCAGAGTCA
>JAPLOC010000214.1 GCA_026692825.1 Planctomycetota bacterium
CTCACGACGGGCGCCCCGTTCCCAAAGTGATTGACTTTGGGATCGCGAAAGCGACCAACCAGCGGCTCACTGAGAAGACACTGTTCACCGAGTTTCGGCAGATCATCGGCACTCCACAATACATGAGTCCCGAACAGGCCGAAATGTCGGGACTCGATGTTGACACGCGGTCGGATGTCTATTCGCTGGGGGTGATGCTCTATGAACTTCTGACCGGTTCGACACCGATCTCCGCCGAGCGACTGAGTACCGCCGGCTACGTCGAGATGCAGCGGCTGATTCGTGAGGAAGACCCTCCCGAACCGTCGCAGCGTGTCAGCACGCTGAAGAACGAGGCGACAGATATCGCGAAACACCGGGGAGTCGAGCCGGCGTCGCTCTGCCGGCTGATTCGTGGCGACCTCGACTGGATCGTGATGAAGTCGCTGGAAAAAGACCGGACCCGGCGGTACGCGACGGCCGGGGAACTGGCCGATGACCTCGAACGGCATCTGGCGCATCAACCGGTGAAGGCGGGGCCACCCACCTTGTGGTATTCCGTGTGGAAATTCGCACGGCGTCATCGGGTGGTCGCGGGGTTGGGTGCGGCGATTTTTCTGGCTCTGGTGGTGGGCCTGGGACTGGCGAGTGTGGGGTTCCTTAAGGCCCGCAGTGAAGCGGAGCGGGCCCGGGAGATCGCCGGGTTCCTGGAAGAGATTCTGATGGCGTCGGACCAGTCCGGAGCGACCGCGCGAGTGGTTGACGTCGAACGGGCGACCGACCAGGCGCAGCGGCTGTTTGGGAATGACCATACGACGGTGGCGACCGCGCTGGGAAGTCTGGCATGGCAGCTTGATCACGGGGGGGAATTCGCCAAGGCGAAACCGTTGTACCAGCGGGCGATTGCCATCTGGCGGGACCGGGGAAATCGGATGATGCTGGCGCGAGCCCTCGGGCATCTCGGCAGCATGCAGCTTCGTCAGGGGGACGCGGTCGACGCGTTGACGGTGCTGAAAGAGTCGGTGGCGATCGCGAGAGAACTGCCTCCCGCGTCCCGGCTGGAGTTGTACGACAGCTTTGTCGATCTGGCAGAGTGCGAAAAGCTCAACGGGGATTCGAGGGGTGGCATCGACCATTTGCGCGAGGCGCTGGAACTGCTCTCGGGGACGTCGACACCCCAGAAATTCCGCAAGGCCGAATTGTTGGGGAAACTCGCCAACGCGTTGATACTCGCGGGACGCGACGCCGAGGCCGAGCCGATGTTTTTGGAAATGATCGACGCCTGGCGAGCGCTGCTTCCGGCCGATCATCCCACCGTGGGGTATCATCAGGTCGCGTACTCCCTTTGGTTGCGGCAGCGTGGCAGAAACGCCGAAGCCGAGCCGTATTTACGAGAGGCGATTCGCATCTACCGGGCGACTCCTCATCCATCCCGTGAATATCACCTGTTGGCGCTCGACGGACTGTTTCAGATTCTGGTGAAGCGCGAAGAGTCGATCGACGAATCGATCGAGCTGTTCCGACAGTGCATGACCGAGATGGGAAGCCTGTACGGTCCAGACAGTCTGATGCTGGCACAACAGTTCGTGGGGTTTTCGCGGCTGCTGGAACAGCGACGCAAATGGGCGGAGATGATTCCGTTCGTGATCGAGGCGATTCGGATCCAGCGGCAGCGGGATACGGGGGATGCGGTTGCAAAGTCTGTCGAGTCGCAACTGGACCTGTTGGCGCGGGCGACGCGGCGGGTGGTGATCACGCCGAATCTCCCGCCAGAAAGTTACGGTCTCGCTCAGCAGGGAGCGGAAGTTTTGCTGCAGGAGCCGGAGTACGAGAAAACGGCTCGTGAACTGTTGGCGATGGTTCGATACCGGCAGGGGGAATTCGCATTGGCGCTCGCGGCGCTGCCCGAGCGGACACCGCCCGCGGCGAATGCTGACATGGAAGTCGCCGGACGGTTTATCGAATACGCGTCGTTTCGCGCGCTGGCGCAGTTCCGCACAGGAGATCGCCCCGCGGCCGTCGCCACGCTGGATTCACTAACGGTTGTGCGCGATCAGTGGAAAACCTCGATTCCGACGGACGCCAGCGAAATTCTCAAGGAAGCGCAGCGGACTGTCACAGAGGTCGAGTCCCCCAGCCATTAACCATTCGCATTGGTGCGGCATTCCGCCGCATCGCATTGACGTGTGTCTGTTTCTCAATCCCAGGAGTACCACCATGTTGCGTCGTTCCTTTTTGTTGTTGTGCGCTTTGTCGTTCTGCGCCGCGTCGGCACAGGCCCAGGTCAAGTTCGAGTTCAAGATGCGCGAGAATTCGACAACGACCTCAGAAACGACAACCAAGATCGAGCAGAACCTGAAGATCGCGGGGATGAACCAGGACTCCGCGATTGAGACTCGTCGCAAAGTCAAAGGCACGTCGGGCAAACGGGATGGCCTGGGACGTCTGCGGGTCGAAGAGAAGCCCGAAGAGTTCTACATCAGCATCAATGTGGGCGGTGCAGAGTATATTTTTGACTCAAAAAATCCCGATGCCAAGGGAACTTCGCCGCAAGAGGCGGCTCGTCCGATTCACAAGGCGATTTCGCAACAGTCCATGGTCTTCGTCCATGACAAAGACAACTCGTTGGAGGAAGTCGAATTCGACCAACAGTTTCTCAACACGCTCGACGCGGCTGTGCAACAGCAGGTCAAAGGGCAACTGAATCCGGAATCGATCAAGAAGCAGGTCAAAGAGCATGCCTCGCAAATTCCCACCAATCCGGTTTCCAAGGGAGATGTCTGGGAACACACGAGTTCGGTGAATCTGGGGGCGGGACAGGTCATGACCTTCAATTCGAAGTACAAGTACGTTGGGACCGAAGAGAAGGATGGAAAAACGCTCGACAAGATCACGTACGAGGTCACGTCCGTCAGTTTCGCTCTCGAGGATTCGCCGCTGCCGTTGCAGGTGAAAGGGAGCAACCTGAAGGCGGACAAGTCGGGTGGTGTCCTCTATTTTGACCGCGAGCAGGGGAATTTGGCGGAAGAATCCGGCAAACTGCACATCGTCGGGACGATTGCGTTTGAAGTCAACAATAACCCGCTGCCCGCCGAGTTGGATCTGACCATCGAGTCGAAAGTGATCCGCAGCAAGTAGTTCTCCGTTCTCGTGAGACAACGATCGTGGAACTGGTCGCTGGCCGGACCAGCGGCCAGTTCCCGAATGCGTTTTGATTCCCGGATTCTGGCGAATGGTGTCATGTCGAACGTCGTTGA
>JAPLOC010000215.1 GCA_026692825.1 Planctomycetota bacterium
CCACCGCCATGTGATGGTGGGCGTCAGGATGACCGGAATCAATCTGCAGGATGCGCTTGTATTGCTTGAGCGCGGTCGCCGCGTCTCCCGATTGCTCCGCTTCCCGCGCCTGCTTCTGCAAACTCGCGATCGTGGCGGTCGATCCTAACGCATCGTCGGCGAACGGTACGTGCTGTGACTCTGGTCGGCTGGCGACAGTTGCCGGGGTGGCGCAGCCGGAGATTATCCCAGTGGCGAGAACAAGAGCGCAAAACGGGACACGGGCCATGCGGAATTGGCCTGAAAATGGAGGAGCTGGTCGCGTCCCCAACTGGAGACGGGAACGGTGGGGAGAAACCGGAGGGAGAACGGAGATGTGACGCGAGGGGAGGAACGGGTTTTTAGCGGCAGGGTTGAAATCTGTCGAGATCAGTTGGGCTGTTCGCACCCGTGCTGTCATTCCANNNACCTCGGTCCCGCCATTCTCGAAAAAAGGGCGGGATCTCCTCGTTTTGAACCCGATTTTCGGGCTCAAAGCCAGCATTTTTGTGTCTGCGTTTCGGTTACGGGCGATGTTTCCCGCTGGACGCCGTTGTACACCGCGCCGGGCGGGGGCCGGGTTCCGGTGGAGACGCAAGCGAAGTTGGGTCATGTGAAGTGGCAGCAGGGGGACCACTTTTGGAAGCCGGGGCAGGTTTGGGAATGTCCCTCGGAAACCATCTACCTCGCCGCCGGTCGGGCGCATGACAAGTCCCGCCGGGGAACGCGTAACACCATTGCGCCCGAAGCGGTCCCGTCGTTTGAAAGCCAATGATTCCGTCTCAGTACGACTCAACCGTCTCCCGGCCGGCCCGCGTGAGCAGCGACTTCAGCACATTGACGTTGATATTCTCGGCCAGGAATGTCGTGTGTCCGTCGACGAACACGACGTGCGCGCCCCCCGTGTGGGCACTGGAGAATTGAAACTGCCGTTCGCATGAGCTGGAGCAGGTAGTGACAGGCGGATTGATGCCCGGGATCGCGCAGTCCGACGCGCATTTCCACCACCGGAGCACACTGCGGGCGAATCCTTGGCCTGCCCCGCCACCTCCACCGGAACCCGAGTTCACCGCCCCTTGAGCCCAACCTCCAACGTTGTAGGTCAATTCGCCGACAACGACGGTGTTGGAGGCCCCGTCGCGCACGTCCTGAAAGCTGACGCTCGACAAGGGAAAGAGCATGCCGTCATCGAGTCCCGACATCGTTCCCGCGTTCCCCGCGTAATTCGAGGTCGCGTAGCTTGTCAACGTTTCGGGAGGGAGCGCGGACGGACACAGATAACCCGGCACTTTGGTTGACACTGCGGGTGCGTTGTTTGTCGTGTCGAAACGCACGTTGAAGTTGTATTGGTTGTACAACGGGGTCTGTTCCAACTGGGGTAGAATCTGCGACATCCAGGTGTGGAGTGGCTGTTTGGCGGCTGTGCTGCCGGTGTTTCCCAATACGCCAAACGGAAAGACGTTGAATGTCCCCTGATAGTTGTGCAGGGCGAGGCCGATTTGCCGCAGGTTGTTTTTGCACCGGGTCCGGTTGGCGGCCTCGCGCGCCTGCTGGACGGCGGGAAGCAACAGCGCCATGAGTATGCCGATGATTGCGATCACGACCAGCAGCTCAATGAGTGTGAATGCTTTCGGAGAGGGGCGTCGCGCGCTCGTAGGGGTTCGGTCGTGGCGGCGGGGTTTCATGAGGCTCGACATGGCTTGGAGAATCAAATGGTATCACTGTGCGATTTGAGGAATCGCGGGGGGCGGGAAGGGGAACAAGGACATAACGGAATCAGATCGGTTCAGCCGGCATCCTGGGCCTTGGCGACCGCCTGCCGCAATCGGGGGGCGAATTCTTCGTCGACAATTTTGAACAGCCGCTGGCGGAGTTCGAGGAATTCAGTCACAAGAACGCGACCGGTTTCGGTGAGCGCGCTACGCTGCTCCTGACTTCCGCCCACGCGCGTTTCGACAAGCTGCAAACCGAGCGCTTTCTCAACCTGCTTGATCTTGCCCCAGACGAAGCGGTAGCTGCGATCGATGGCGACGGCGGCTTCTTTGATCGAACCGGTCCGTTCGACTTCTTCGAGAATCCGGCAGACCCCCGGACAAAACGCCCGGTCACCGTCGAGTTCAAACCACAGTTTCACCCGTGGCCGAATCGGCAAAGGCCGTTGGCTGGCGCGGGGGGGTGACTTCGTTCGCATGTAAGATCTCTCGTGCAGGGTGCAGGTTAGGGAACGCGGACCGCCCGCCATTCGTCGTCACCCGACTCCGCCGACTCGACGAACAAGACGATCCTCCCCTCTCGAAGATTCGGCCGCAAGTGCTTCCCCACGTCGACACCGTCTTGCGCGATCACCCTCCCGGTCTTCCAGCACCGGACGTCGACTCCGCGAGCTGCAAGCAGCGCGACCGGTTGTCGTCCGGAAAGGTCATCGGGCCACGCTCCGTTCACGACCACCCGGCCATCGTTCCCGGTCGCCACGCGTCCCTCCCAGCCCTTCCAGATACACGCCCAGCCGAGCGGCGAGTTCTTCCGCCTCGCCTCGAGTCATCAGTTCCCGCTGACACCGTCGGGCAAACGCCACGATTTCTTCAGGAACCGTTTTCGTCACACACAATCCCGGGTCGCTTCCTGGAACGAACCACTCCAGCATCCGCGCCCGCAACGATGCGATCAGTGGTTCCAGCGATTCATTCGTAGAGTCGAGCGGTTCCAGCAGCAACGAGGCGGAGCCATTCTTGCTGGTGTAGGGCACCCTGGGATCAAACAGCAGTTGATGGCGCAGCAGATGCCGACAGCGGTATCGGTCCGCCACGTGCTGAATCAGAACCCGCGCAAGCTGGTTCGTGCCCGGCGTGTCGGGCATATCGGTATCGTCGAGACCCACGTAGATCACGGCCGCGCGTCCGCCGCAGGCTGGTTCCCGGAATTCCAGCGAAACCAGACCACCGCGCTCAGCAGGCCGGCGAGGATCCCGCACAAGGGGTAGGTGATCGCGGCCCAGGGCAACCACTCTTGAAGAGATTTTCCCATTCCCTGAACTTTCCAGCCCATGGACTTCGCGGTCACTTGAACGGCCATCGCCGCCAGATTGGCCATCAGCCCCGCGCCGACAAGAGACAGG
>JAPLOC010000216.1:0-4519 GCA_026692825.1 Planctomycetota bacterium
GGGCGGGGGCTTCTTCGACAACGACCGGTTCAACCGCAGCCGGCAGTTCGACGGCAGGAGTGTCGATCACTTCGGGAAGAGCCGCTTCGGTCGCGACGGGAGCTTCTTCAACGACGGCAGGAATCTCTTCGACAACCGCAGGCGTTTCTTCCACGACGGCGGGGGCTTCTTCGACAACGACCGGTTCAACTGCAGCCGGCAGTTCGACGGCAGGAGTGTCGATCGCTTCGGTAAGAGCCGCTTCGGTCGCGACGGGAGCTTCCTCAACAACAGCAGGAATCTCTTCGACAACCGCAGGCGTTTCTTCCACGAGGGCGGGGGCTTCTTCGACAACGACCGGTTCAACCGCAGCCGGCAGTTCGACGGCCGGGGTGTCGATCACTTCGGGAAGAGCCGCTTCGGTAGTTACGGGAGCTTCCTCAACAAGGGTGGGCGTCTCCGTCATTTCGGGGAGAGCCGACAGGATCTCAACAGGAGACTCGCCGGTGACCACCTCGGAAAGGCTGTCGTCCAGATCAGCGATTGCTTCGGGCAACTTTTCGGTAAGGGGACGCTCCTCGCGCAGAACGGTGGTTTCCGTGGACTCAAACGACTCAGTGACTTGCTGATTCGCGAACGCTCGCGAAATCGGAAACGCGCCAGGCAATCCGGGCGGACTCGCCAGGCAAAGCATCAAAACGGCACGTGACAAAATGGGCGGCATTTTGTAAATCCAATCTCTATCGATAGAGGCATCGCTCGGGTGATGCGTAATTGTGGTACACACGGCCCCGAACGTGTGAGAAGGGTGGGAAGACTGCGCGATCTGTGCAGTCAAAAGACTTATCGGAGAGTTCCGATCCGGCAATCTAGCTGGGCTGCGAATAGTGCGCAAACTCTTTTGATTTCGTTAACCCTGCATCCGAATATGCCGGCGGATCGTACTCTGACACCTTTGACAGACGTATCGCCCGTTGAAAGTGGTGGCAAATGAGGAGTCGGCTGAAGCCGACTCAAGCCGAAAGGCTTCTCCTTGCCGGCAGTCGTCGTTCTCCACCGTTCGCTGCCAGTTGTTGCCGTTCGTGACCGGTTGCCATCGGTTGCTGCCGATTGGCATATTGTGGCAACCGGCGGCAACCGGTACCACCTGGAATGACCTGAGGTCACAATCCCGCAATTTGACCCGATTCCACCACCCACGACTGCATACACTGCGAACCGCCGTCAGTGATGCGCAATCACCGGCGTCTGCCCGTGGCTGTGGTCATGATCGTGCCCATGATCATGGCTGTGATCGTGGTCGTGCCCATGGTCGTGACTGTGATCGTGTCCACCATGGCCATGGTCATCGTGGCCGCCGTGGTGGTCGTCATCGAGCGCGACCGGTTCATCGAATTGACAGCATGAGGCGCAGCAGCCCGAAAGCTGCAGCGCGCCCGCCAGAAACATCAGGCAGACCAAGCCCGTGACGAAAACCGTCTTCTCGACGAAATTACTCACCTTCAACCCGACCACATCCACGCCGCCAATCGTCGGCGAGACGTTCCCCCAAATCAAAATCGCGACTGCCGCCAGAAGCACAACCCCCACCCAGCCCCCCCGCGCCAGCGTCAACCGCAACTTGTTCCAATTTACCGCGAACATCCAGAACGCCAGCCAGCCCACCAGCGGCAACCACGGCCCCAAGAGCGCCAACAGGGCGTACAACAACTCGACCAGCGAACTGAGTGTTTGACCCAACGCCTGAAACAGATTCCACAAAGCGTTCATCGCCGCGTTTTCGTTGTTGGACAGGAGGACAGAGGTTCAGTCGAGCGAGCCCCCAAGAGACCCGCGATCGACTGATGTTTACCACAAATCCCGGGGGGCTGCCACTCGCCCTTTACCCGGTTTCCCAGCCCCGCATCACCCGCCGGCGTACCGCAGGTATCCTTGCGCCGCCCGATCCCAGGAGTAACCGGACTGAATGTGGCGAATGCCGGCTGTCAGCAATCCCGCGTAATCGGCCGGCCGTTGCGAGACTTCCACAACGTCGGCGAGCGCCTGGCGCAATTCCGCGACCATCGCCTGAAACAGCGGAAATCGCATCCGCTCTTCCACCCGGTTGAGGCCTGAATCGGGATGTCGGTACGCCGTCGCGTTGATTCCCTTCCAGTCCTCAATCTCGGTCGGCAAATCGTCGGGTTCATGGAACAGGAACCCGGTGGGCGGGGCGGTTTTCGCATGCACACGGCCGATCAACCTGCGGACCGCCGCCGACGTGGAGGCCGCCTCGCGCGCCGGGACGATCTGTTGCAGCACCCCCCCCGTCGCTCGGCCGATTCCAATCGTGCCATTGAGGTAGAACTCATTCGCCATTCCAAACGGTTCGTACAGCGAGGGCATCACGCCGCAGGTCGCGCCGCGGAGCGCTCCCACAAACCCCTCGGCGAATCGAAACGGAAACCCCAGAACATGCCGGGGATGGCGGGCGGCGAACTCGCGCAGGAAACTAAGGCCGGCCAAACCTTCGTCCCCGGGGATCGGGAAGAACACGAACCGCGCGTCGACCCCCGATTCCAGCAATTCCTCGGCGGCGCGGGTGGCGACATCGTAACCCTTCTGCCGGCAATCGTCGCGCCCCGCCATCACAAACAACGGAGACCGGTCGCGGCCAAATTGCGTCAGATCGCCCCAGACCGGCCGGTCGGCCGCGGGAACGAATTTGTCGAGCGCGGTCAGAAACGTCGTGAGATGCGTCGCTTTCCAGTCCAACAGTGGTTTCACCGTTCCCCGTTCCGCCTGGGCGAGCAAATCCTGGGGGACCGCCAGATCGGTGAAGGGACCGTTGTCGACCCCCACAATGCGGGCCGACAGGATGTGAGCCAAATGCGGTGCCAGCACTTTCGACTGAAACGGATCTTCGACCAGGTCGCGGGCGAACTGGTCGGAAACGGTGAAGACCGGCCATTCGCACACTCCCAGCGCACGCTGCAACACGGTTTCACCCGGGCAGGCGTGAGGGGCGAAGCCAGCGTGTTTCAAGCGACCCCCTTCGGCGGCACAGTCGTAACTGTTGTGCAGCGTGAGGAACATCCGTGGTCGCGAGGTTTTACCGGCAGCCGCCAGGGCCACGGTCGCCGCCTCCCAGTCTTGCAACAGCAGTGTCCACGGAGCCCCGGGGGCGATCACGCGCAGCGCCTGCAAAACCGCCGCCCCGAAAAAGAGCGAATCCCGAAAGAGCGTCTCGGCGTCAACATCATAGGGGTGTTTCGCCCCCGCGAAAAAGCTGGGATCCTCGGGGCGAATGAAGTAATGCGGTGCCGGGCCGTCGTGGCGATGCACATGCACGACGAAGTTACGTCCGTCGAACGGGACACCAAAACTCCCCGCCCAGGTCAGTGGAAGATTGGCGGTCTTGCCAATTCGATGATGGAACGGGGTGAACACAACCGTCGGTGTTTTCGCGCACGCCGCGACGCGACCGGGGAGTCGCGCCAAGACCGCCGCGATCCCTCCAGAAGGAGCGAATTCCGTTTCGTAAGAGACAAATGCGATCAAGGCGAAATTCCCTGGGGAGGTCGCACCTCGTAAGGCAGAGATTCTCCCGCCAGTCCCGCCCGCAGGTTTTCGATCGACATTTCGATCATCCGCCGACGGGTCCGGTCCGACGCGCTTCCCAGATGCGGGGTGATCACCAGGTTGTCGAGCGACAATAGGGGGTGATTGCGGGGCAAAGGCTCTGGCGCGGTGACGTCGATCGCCGCGCCGGCGATACGCCGCGTCGACAGTGCCCGAAAGAGCGCGTCCGAATCGACGACCGGTCCCCGTGCAACGTTGATGAGAAATGCCGTCGGCTTCATCAGGCCCAATTCCCGATCGGCAATCAGCCCGGTGGTTTCCTTCGTGAGCGGACAGTTCAGGGCGACGAAATCACTCTGCCGGAGCAATTCGTCGAGCGATACATAGGTGACACCGAGTTCGCGCTCAGCCGCTTCGTCCCGCCGGCGATTGTGATAGATCACTGGCATGTCAAATCCCCGAGCGCGGCGGGCGACCTGTTTGCCGATCCGACCCAGCCCGACGATGCCCAGCGTACTCCCCGAAACTTCCGACCCGATCAGAATCGACGGGTCGTAGTGCGTGAATGCCGGACTGCGGGCGAACTTGTCTCCCACGACGACGTTTCTGGCCGCCGCCAGCAGCAATGCCAATGTCATGTCGGCGGTGGAGGCGTCGAGACACCCCGGGGTGTTTCCGACGGGTATTTTCCGGGCCGCGCACGCCGGGACGTCGATATGATCGACCCCCACACCGTGGTTACTGACAACCCGCACGTTCGGCATGCGGTCGAGCAACGGACCATCGACCGTGGGATGGCCGTAGGTGATCACCGCCTGAACTTCACCCAGCGTCTTCGAGCCGGGCGATTCGTCCCAGGGACGGACGTCGATCTCCGAACCAAGCAGTTCCAAAAACAGCGGGGGCAATCCATCGCCCATTACGGGAGTTCGCGTCATGTTCGTTACCGTTCACCCACAGGCACGTAGCCACGGTCAGC
>JAPLOC010000216.1:4608-16272 GCA_026692825.1 Planctomycetota bacterium
AGCCACGGTCAGCCGGGCCGACGTAATTGCTCGACGGGCGGATGATTTTATTGTCGGCCCATTGTTCCAGCACATGAGCGCACCAGCCGGCGATCCGACTGGCGGCGAAAATGCAGGTGAACAGTTCCCCGGGAATTTCCATGTAGTACTGCAAGCTCGCCGAGTAGAAGTCGACGTTGCAGTTCTTTTGGATCGCCTCTTTGATCTGACCTTCCAGTTCAACGGAAAGCTCGTACCACAACGGCTCTCCCTTTTCGATTCCGAGCCGGCGCGAAAGGTCTTTCAGATGCCGCGCCCGCGGGTCTTCCACCTGATAAACCGCGTGCCCGAATCCCATGAACTTCCCCTTCTTTGCCCGAACACCCGTCGAACAGCATCTTCAGCACTTCGGTATTCGCGCCACCGTGCAGCGGGCCTTTCAACGTGCCAATCGCCGCCGAAATGACCGAGTACCAGTCCGACAGAGTCGCGGCGACCACCCGGGCCGCGAACGCGCTGGCGTTGAAGCCGTGTTCCGCGTGCAGAATGAGAATCAAATCCATCGCCCGCGTCGCGTCGGCCGAGGGGACTTCGCCCGTCATCTGGTACAGGAAATTTCCGGCGTGACTCAACTCGCTCTTGGGGGGCAGGGGATCCAGCCCTTGCCGAACGCGGTGAATCGCCGCCACCAGCGACGACATCATCGCAATCAGTTGAATCGCGACCCGTTCCTGGTCGGCTCGATCGGTACTCTCGGCGAGCGGATCATACAGCCCGGCGATCGAGACGGCCGACCGCAAGGCCGACATCGGCAGCATGTCGCGAGGGAACGAACGGAGCGCCCGAACCACGGGTTCGGGGAGGGTGCGATGTTCGACCAGGATCCGCGAAAACCGATCGAGTTCCGCTTGGGTTGGCAGATTGCCGTACAACAGCAGATAGCACGTTTCTTCGAACGTACTCCGCTCCGCCAAATCGTGAATCGAATAACCACGGTAGATCAGCTTGCCGGCGACGCCGTCAACATCACCCACGGCACTGTCGGCGGCGACAACGCCCTTCAGCCCTTTGGCGGCGGCTGGCGCGGATTCGGGTTTCACAGAAGTGGTACTCATGGCGGGGCAAGGGGGAAGGAAGGCAAGGATTCTGCGCTCTGTTTGAGAGTATAGCACCCAGAGAGGGGGGATCAACGCGGCGGATTGCGAACGGGCTCTTCAACGCGTTTATACTCCGCCCGGCTGAAAACGCGACATTGCACTTGAGCCGGATGGGTTTCGCTTGATGCCGATCTTGTCTGCCAGAGCGAGGATCTCATTCACCAATCCACACGAGGTGGATGGGGTTTGCGGGCCGTGGAACGATGAGTGCGGCAATATCGGTCGCCGTTCGGGGCGCGCGAATTTGAAACCATCACGGCGGCATCACACTCTCTTCGCATTTGGTCCGTACCGTACGACCGCCGTGAGTCGGCTTGGTGGAGTTGTATCCTCCAGGAATGAAGTCGCGGTGCCGAGTTCCCTCAGGTGTCGCACCATGTTGTTGAAGTCAGATTGGTTGTCGTTCGTTCGACGGATGTTTTCGACACGTGGTCCTGCATCGCGGCGCCGCGCACGCGTTGTCGTGCGACCGGTCCCCAGTCTGGGGAGTGTGGAACGACTGGAGGATCGCGCGCTGTTGTCGAATTTCACAGCGGGCAATGTCGTGGTGTATCGAGTCGGAACCGGCAGTGGCAGCTTGGTCAATACGGGCAACGCGGTGTTTCTTGATGAATACTCCGCCAGCGGGACTTTCGTACAGTCGGTCGCGCTCCCCGCAACCGATCCGGACGGTGCAGGACCAAATCGGGCGCTGATCGCGAGTGGGACGGCGACGTCCGAAGGGGGACTGACGCTTTCGGCCGACGGTAGGTATCTCGTCGCCACGGGGTACGCGGCGACGGGAACCGGAGTCGCCTCCAGCACCATCAATCGCGTCGTTGGTCGGATTGACGCCTCTGCCACGGTCGACACCACGACGTTTATCACCGATGCCACGGGGAACAACATCCGCTCTGCGGCCAGCTCTGATGGAACCGGCTTCTGGATTGGCACCGCGGGCGGTGGAGTTCGGTATGCCCCATTCGGCAATACCACGACTTCGACTCCGCTGACGGGAACCGTGACCAACACGCGGTTTGTCGAGATTCTCGGCGGGCAGTTGTATTTATCGTCGGCCTCTGGGTCGACGCGGGTCGCCACGGTGGGCACCGGGTTACCGACGTCGGGAACCCAGACAGTCACCAACGTCCCGGGGTTCCCGACAGACTCCGGGACCAGTCCCTACGGATACTATCTCGCCGACCTGACAAGCGGCGTCCCAGGATTCGATACGCTCTACGTCGCCGACGACAGCGCGTTCGCGCTCCGCAAGTACTCTCTTGTCAGCGGATCCTGGACTCTGAACGGCACCATCGGTACCGGTTCCGACCAATATCGTGGGCTGACAGCGACCGTCAGTGGTTCAGACGTCACTCTGTTCGCGACCCGCAAAGGGGGATCGGGAGCGAACGGCGGAGGCGAGCTGGTCAAGCTGACTGACTCAGCCGGCTACAACGGCAGCTTCAGTGGAACACCCACCGTTCTCGCGACTGCGGCCAATCAAATGGCGTTCCGGGGTGTCGCGTTGGCCCCCTCGAACGGAACCGTCACAGCGGCCGACCTCACAATCGCGGCCTCGGCACCCGGTAGTGGCTCAGTCGGCACCAACTTCGATTACACGTTGGTCGTGAACAATCTCGGTGGCACCAGTGCCACCGGTGTTGCGGCTCAAGTGACCCTGCCGACGAACTTGAACTACGTCTCGTCCACAGTCTCCGGTGGCTTTTCCGCCAGCTATGACGGATCGACCGGCGTGGTGAGTTTCCAGGGGGGCACGATCGGTGCCACGAGTTCCGTCACATTGAAAGTGACGGTCACTCCCACCATTGCCGCCACCTACACACTGCCCATCGGGGGAGCCGTGGTCGATCCAGGCAACACAGTGACGGAATCCAACGATGCCAACAACAGCTCGTCGGTGACCGTCTCAACCGTTGTCACGGCGGCAAACACTGCACCCACGATCGCCGTTGACACGGTGACAACCACAAAATTTCTAAGCCTCCCCGCCAATGGCGTCGCCAAGGTCAGTGGCGTCATCAGTGACCCGACCGACCCGGCCCGCACCTTGGGAATTGTGTTCACGGTCGGAGACGCCGAGTCGACCGCGTCGTCGTTGACGGTGTCGGCCTCTAGCGGTAACTCCGCAGTTGTCACCAACGCGAACCTGTCCGTCACGGGGACCGGAGCGAGTCGAACGCTGAAAATCACCCCCACGGGTGTGGGGTACGCCACGTTGACGGTTTCTGTCAGTGATGGATTCGCGACTTCCAGCTATCAGATCGACTACGCCGCTTCCGCCGCCTCGTCAACGCCCAGTGCTACCATCTTCCCCACCGGCTCATCCGACGGTTCCACCGCGATCGCGATTGATGCCAACTATGTCCTGATTGGCGATGACGAAGATCAGGCGTTGCGATTGTACAGCAGAACGCAATCGGGGCTGCCCGTGTCGTCGTTCGATTTCACGAGCAGTCTGGGACTGACCGACATCTCTGGCGGTATTCCCCGGGAGGTCGACATCGAAGCGGCCACGAAGGTGGGAAACACCATTTATTGGATGGGGTCGCATGACAACGCGTCCGCTGGTCAGTCTCGCCCCAATCGGTCACGCATCTTCGCCACCACGCTCAGTGGGAGCGGCGCGGCAACGACCTTGGCCTATGCCGGTCGTTATGACTCGCTGAAATCCGATCTGATCGCCTGGGATTCCAGTAATGGACATGGTCTGGGGGCAAACCACTACGGGTTGGCGGCGAGTGCCGCGACCGGGGTGCTTCCAGAAGCGGCGGATGGATCGGGGTTCAACATCGAAGGGCTCACGATGGCACCGGATGGGACGACGGCGTACATCGCGTTCCGCGCACCGATCAGCCCGGCGAGCGCCCGCACCAAGGCGCTGATCGTCCCCGTCGCGAATTTCGCGAGCCTCATCGGTGCCAGTGCCGGGAGCGCGACGTTTGGCTCGCCGATCGAGTTGAACCTGGGGGGACTCGGAATCCGCGAGATTCAGTCCAATGGCACCAGCTATGTGATCATCGCGGGGCCCGCCTCGGGCAGCGGCACATTCCAACTCTTTACCTGGACCGGCAATCCCGGCGACGCGGCGGTTCCCCGAAGTGTGATCTCCGGACTCAATCCCGAAGGGATCGTCCAGGTTCCCGCTGGCACATTGACATCCAGCACCCAACTGCAACTCGTCAGCGACACGGGTGACACAGTCTACTATGGCGACAACACGGTGGCGAAGGATCTTCCGTTTGACAATCAGACAAAGTTCCGGATCGACACGGTCTCGCTCGGCAGCGCGCCGCTGCGGATCCGCGACATTCAAGGAGCCTCGCACACCTCGCCCTTGGTCGGGCAGTTTGTCGCGAATATTCCCGGAATCGTCACGGTGGTCACTTCGAATGGATTCTATCTCCAGGATTCAACTCCCGATTCCGATGTCGCCACGTCGGAGGGGATTTTTATCTTCACCAGTAGTGCCCCCACGGTCAGCGTCGGGCATTCCGTGACAGTCAGTGGTACCGTCACCGAGTTTCAGCCTGGTGGTTCCTCGACGAACAATCTCACGCAGACAGAGCTTGTCAGCCCCAGCGTGACAGTGGTCTCGAGCGGCAACCCGCTCCCGGCTCCGACCGTCATCGGGATCGGGGGAAGAACTCCCCCAACCACCATCATTGACGACGACTCGTTCAGTGTGTTCGACCCCGCGACCGATGGCATCGACTTCTACGAAACTCTTGAGGGAATGCGGGTCCAGATCAACAACGCGGTCGCGACGGGGCCGACGAACTCGTTTGGCGAGATTTCCGTTCTCGCCGACAATGGCGTCAATGGAGGACTGCGGACCGCCCGGGGTGGCATCATCGTTCAGCCGGGAGATTTCAACCCCGAGCGGATCATCATCGACAATTCATTCGCCCCGACACCCGATGTGAATGTGGGTGCCACGTTTGGCACAATTGTTGGCGTGATGGAATACAACTTTGGCAACTTCAAACTGCAAGTGACCGCGACACCCACCGCGGCCGGTGGTGTGACGCGCGAGACTACCACGCTGGTGGGGGCCAGTGACGCCCTGACCGTGGGATCGTTTAACGCCGAGAATCTTGACCCCGGAGACGGTTCGACGAAATTCAACAGTCTGGCCTCCATCATCGTCAACAACATGAAGGCTCCCGACATCCTCACCCTGGAAGAAATTCAAGACAACAACGGCGCGACGAACAACGGCGTCGTCGACGCCTCGACGACTTTCAACCAGTTGATCGCCGCGATTGAGGCTGCTGGTGGTCCGACGTACCAGTATCGTCAGATCAACCCGGTCAATAATCAGGACGGCGGCGAACCCGGGGGGAATATTCGGGTCGCGTTTCTGTTCAATCCGTCCCGTGTATCGTTCATCGACCGCTCGGGAGGAACTTCGACCAGTTCGACAACGGTTGCCAACGTGAGCGGTGTGCCGCAGCTCAGCGCGAGTCCCGGCCGGATCGATCCCAACAATTCGGCGTTCAACAGCAGTCGCAAACCGCTCGTGGGAGAATTCCTGTTTGCAGGCGAAAAGGTGTTCGTCATCGCCAACCACTGGAATTCCAAGGGAGGCGATCAACCGCTGTTCGGTGACACTCAGCCTCCAGTCCTGTCGAGCGAGGTCCAGCGTAATCAGCAGGCCCAAATCGTACAGGACTTCGTCGAGAACATCCTGGCGATTGACGCCAACGCGCGAATCGTCTGGGGTGGAGACCTCAACGATTTCCACTTCTCGAACCCCGCGAAAATTCTGACCGGGGTCGCAGATCTGGTGGCGGGGGCTGTCGTTCCGAGTGGCAGGCCGGCGATTCTCACTGACCTGGTGAAACTGTTGCCGGCGAACGAACAGTACAGTTATGTGTTCGACGGCAACTCGCAGGATCTCGATCACATCCTGGCGAGCAGTCGGCTGGTCGCCGAGGGGGCGCAATTCGACGCCGTCCATGTGAATTCCGAGTTCTTCGATCAGGTCTCCGACCACGATCCACTTGTCAGTCGGTATCCGTTCCAATTCGCCCCCACTTCGATTTCGCTGTCGGCCAACTCCATTCTTGAGAACGCCCCGGCAGAGACCGTCATCGGCACCGTGACCGCGACCGATCCGAACCCGGGTGACACGATCGGCTTCACACTTGCTGACGACGCGGGGGGACGGTTCGCGTTGCGAACGAACGCCGGTGTTGTGACTCTGGTGAATACGACCGGCCTCAACTACGAACAGTCCGCCACATGGAACATTGTCGTACGGGCGACCGACCAGGCTGGCAAGTCGCT
Organism: Planctomycetota bacterium; assembly: GCA_026692825.1. Classification (GTDB taxonomy): domain Bacteria; phylum Planctomycetota; class Planctomycetia; order Planctomycetales; family Planctomycetaceae; genus UBA10511. Next base: position 11,034 of record JAPLOC010000216.1, read on the forward strand.
CGACCAACCGTTCACAGTCAATGTCACAAACGTGGCGTACGAATTGACTGGATTTGACGTCCAGAAGGGGCAGACTCAACGATCGTTCGTCCGGTACGCCGACTTCGCGTTTCAGGACACAACCACCGCCGCGCTCCAGAGCCTGATCTCGGGTGGCAAGGTGCGGTTGCTGTATCTGGGAACGAGCGGCAGTGGCGCGACCGGTGTCAATCTGACTGGCAAACTGTCAGTCAGCGCGGGAAAACTGAGCTTTGACGCTGGCTCGCAGGGAATCGGAGGAAATCGAAACTCGAATCTGGGTGACGGCTTCTACCGCTTCCAGCTTGACCTCGATTTCAATGGAACATTTGAAACGACACGCACGTTCTTCCGACTGTTCGGCGACGTGGATGGTGATCGGCAGACGTCGCAAGCCGACCGCAGTCTGATCCCTGCGACTCCCGGACCCTATAACGCCAATCTCGACGTCAATGGAGATGGCGTTGTCGACGCCCGCGACCGGATCGCGATCACATTGGGTCGATCGCTGACGCTGGGCGTGGTGATCGACGATTGATTCCCGCGTCAACTCCGACCGCCGATTCACGGGAGTCGCGGTCCTTCTCCTTTGGACTCATTTACGAAAGGCAGACTGCCATGCGGCATTCACGCCGTTGGATTTGCGGACTCGCCATCGCGTTGACTTGGCTGGGACTCGCTTCCCTGTCGGAAGCGGGGATTTCGGTTTCGGTAGGAAGCGGCACGATTGGCGTCGGGGGAACCACCTCGATCGATGTGTTCGTGACGAGCGATTCGGTGGCCGACTCGGTCTACGCGTTCACCGTCGAGTACGAGATCACTTCGACCAGCGGGCACGATTTGTTCTTCGTCGATAATGGAGCGGGCGTCCCCGCTGACAGTCAATTGTTCCGATCCAACTACCTGTTCCATTTGACAGGGAGTGCCGCGATAACGAATCCGCCAGCGGGTGCGGTGGGACCGGCGACGTCGTATACGGGATTGGACGTCTCGGACAGTCTCTCGGGGGTGAGTGGCCCCTTCACACGGCTGTTGACCCGCCTGCAAGTCACGGGTGCGACTCCAAACGCCCCCGTGATCGGCGATTCGTTCACGCTCAACCTGGTGACTGCTGGAACGACGTTTCTGGATCCGAATCTCGATCCGCTGACTTTTACGGGAGCGACGTCGGGAACGGTCGTTGTGACCCCGGAGCCTTCGTCTCTGGTGATCTTCGGACTGGGGGGATTGCTGGTTGTCGGTCTTTCGCGACGGCGGAATCGCGGCCAGCGCCTTTCGTGACCGATCCATTCAGCCTTCGGGCGGGCAGTGGAAAAAAGCAGCGGCCCGCTTGGAGGCTAAGTTGGGTGCCACGGGCAGCGAACGCAGCGAATGGGCCGTGAAGCCGAACTGCGGAATGTGGTTGTCCAGCTACGAGAGTGTGTACGACTGACGGAAAGAATTTGACAGGATGAAAGGGATGAACAGGATGGAGTTGCGCGCCATTCCTGCTCTCTGGAAAAGTGGCTGGAATCGAAAAACTCACAATCCACACGATTGACTGTCGCCTGATCAATCCTGTCCATACTTTTCATCCCTTTCATCCCGTCAAAAAAACTTCCGTAGGTGACACTTGTGGGTTCGTGATCGGTGAAATGCGATTCCAATTTCGTCCTTCATGAAGAATTCATCCTCGTGCCGGGTCAATGCCGGGGACACTTTCTATATTGAGCCGAGACGTGCATGAACTCCGTTCGAGGTCCCCGCGAACGGATTTGAAACCCCGACTTCCCGGCTCGCCACATGACCCCGCCATCAACCGTTCCGCCAGTCTCAGCTTCCAAAACGAAGTTGACCCCCCTGACGGGGCTGCGGTTTTTCGCCGCTTTGCATATCTTCGTCTTTCACATCGCCGCCATGCCGTCGCCGGACGAGATGCGGCAGATGGGCGAGCAGACGCAGGCGGCGCAATCGGGTTCCGAGTCGCTCGACGAGTTGACCCAGGAGGGGGCTGCGGCGGAGTTGGGGGCGGACGCGGCCGAAGCTGGCCAGCAGCCCCCGGCACAAGCTGGCTCATCGGAAGCTGGGGGCGACGGCTTCATGAACCGCGGACTCTACAAGATTCTGCCGGCCCCGCTGGCGCGACTGTTTCAACGGGGGTTCCTGTCAACCAGTCTGTTCTTCATGTTGTCCGGGTTCGTGCTGGCGTACCTGTATGTTGACGCGGACGGAAAGCAGACCATCGGCAACCGGGAGTTTTTTCTCAGTCGCTGGATTCGACTCTATCCGCTCCACTTCATCATGCTCCCCCTGCTGTTGCCGATGGTGCTGCTGTTTATGAGCTTCTTCCCCACGACGACGCTCTGGGGATTTCCCGTTCCCAAGCCGGCGTTTGTGGGAGCCAGCGGTGTGATGTCGGCGCTGCTTGTCCAGGCGTGGTGCCCTGAAGCGGCGCTCACTTGGAACTTCGCGACCTGGGCGCTCTCGGCGGTCGCGTTCTTCTACGTGATGTTCCCCTGGACCGTGAAGGTTCTCTCCCGGCAAAGCCGATCAACGTTGTGGATCCTGTTTTGGCTGATGCCGGTACTCAACCTCAAGCGAGTTCGTGATGCGGACACCGTTATTCTGGCTCCCGCACTTCGTCATGGCGATTATTCTTTGCCGGCTCTACAAGATCACGCGGCACGACATGAATTGGTTTCACAAGGGGACGGAATCGAGTGGCCCGAGTTGGGGCGACCTGGCGATTGTTGTCGTTCTTGCGATCTGCATGACTCCTGATTCGTTCTTTCAAACTGTGTTTTGCCTGGGAAGCAAACCGCCGAATTTCATCCTCCGCCACGGCACGCTGGCGCCGATCTACGCGGTTCTGCTGTACAACCTGGCGTTGGGCCGTGGTTGGTTCGCGCGACTGCTGTCGCTCCCAATCTTTGAAAAACTGGGCGAAGCGAGTTTCGGGATTTTCATTTTTCAGGGGCCGATGATCATGCCATCCATGATCCTGTTCGCAATTGTTCGCCCGCTCCTGGAACTGAGCCTGAAGCTCTTCACGAGTGACGAGTCGTTCATCTCCTCCACCTTGGAGCTGTTTCGCATTGGGATGACCGTCGCGATTGTGGTCGGATTGTCGATTGTCAGTTTGCGATATTTCGAACGTCCGGTCGCCCGCTGGTTGAAGAGGCGACTCGGTTTGGGAGCGGCGGCATAGGGTGAAACGAAGCCACGAGGTTGGGTGTCCTTGAAGGCGAATCTCGATTGATTGGGGAAGCCAAACAGTCAATCAGCCAACCTGGTTGAGCCGGGCCATGACGAACCGCCATTGGATTTCTCCCGATCAGTTCAATCGCTCCGGGCCAGGTCGCTCGTTCGAATTTGAAGTCTCGACGGGTGACCTTGTTGCGATCCTGGAACGCTGGGGGGCGGACCACAGTCCACCTTGGGAGGTGCTGACATTTGGTTTCGAACCGATTCCAGGGGGCCGAAGCGGGACGTGGCGTGTCACGGCTCATTCGTTGTCCGACCTACCAGCCCTGACCCGTGCTGGAGAGTGTTACTTCTTCCTGCGAAGCCTGACCATTTCACCCAACGTGGATTGGACTCTCGCGGACAATCCCTGCGCGCTCTGCTCCGTCAATGGTTTGATCGGATTGCAGCATCCGGAACCGGTGCTTCGGCGGGTGTCGATATTGGGGATTGTTTGGAAGGTCGTCGATCACGAAACTGGGGAAGTCGTGGTCCACGATGCCTATCTGTCTGCGTACAACGCCATCAAGCGGCAAGTGAAGCGTCGTCGCGACATGTAGTGGACGGCGTTCCTACGACGCCGCGGTCTGGACGTGTTCAGCAGAGTTGAGTGGAGACAGATTGAAACCGCGTATCGGAAGCAACTGCTCGCACCGCGCTGAGGTCAAACAATAGGTGACGGTTACCGACCTAACCGCCGGCTTTGCCGTCGGGCGCGACGCCGCAGGAGCGTCGTCGCGACAAAATGGCGTCGTCGCACCATGTAGTGGACGGCGTTCCTACGACGCCGCGGTCTGGACGTGTTCGGCAGAGTTGAGTGGAGACAGATTGATACGGCGTATCGGAAAGAACGTGTACTGATGTCCACTATACGAGGGGTCCGTGGTGGGTGATGTCTGCTGAAATGGGTAGTTTGAGTCATTTCGTCTGGTTGCAGTGACTTCTCCGATCCTGCGGGTCATGCCACGCGCTCCGGCAATGCTGTGCCTCCTGCCTGTAGCGTGCCGAATTCTTGTGCATCAATGGATTCTTCGCTTCGATCCGCACAACCGTTCCTTCGAGAGCCGCCGGCATGAGTTGGCGGGAAGAGCCTGTTCTCTACAGGAGTTTCTTCCCGTTCTCTTTCAGCCGGCCACATCAGCCAATCCGCCCGTCGCCTGGTCGCGTGCCTGACTCCGTTTTCCGGAATCTCCCCACTCGACCGGGCGCAGGTGAGACCTGCGGATTTCCCTTGAAGCCCTGAATCCCCGTTTCGCACCCTGTGCGACCTGTTCGGATAGCTATGGGTCCGGGCAACGTCGACCGGTTGTTGAAACTTGCTGTTGTCAGTACGGGGCCGCGCGCACGATGCCGCGGCTGTTCTCGAAATGGTCACCCCCCAGTCCACCGGACAGGAGCGATGACATGCGTATGTCTCCCCACTCCCCTAGCATCAAGCGACGGTCGGCCGGCGCGTCGGCATGGACGCCGATGCTGCTGCTGACGGCCGCCCTGTGCAGCCTGGCCGGCTGCTCCCGACAGAAGTGGCACGCTCAGGCCGACGATACCGCCTACGCCATCGTCGGCGAGCGGTACAACGATCCGCGGTGGAGCAATCCCCGTATGGATGTGATCGCTGACCCCCGCAGCCGATTCTACGATCCCAACGATCCCGACTGCACCCCGCTCCCGCCTGACGACGAAGCGGCCCACGAGTACATGCACCGCGTGTACGGAATCAAAGGCTACGCCCATTGGCACGAGTTCGGCGATCAGGACGCGGTCGAAAACCCCAACTGGCTCGACCCATGGGGTTTGGGTCAGGAAACGGTGACCGAGAACTTCAAGCACAACGGGGTTTACCCCGACATCGAAGGGCTCAGTCTGGGACAGTCGATCGAGCTGGCGTACCTGCACAGCCGGGACTACCAGACGCAGGTCGAAAACGTCTTCCTGTCGGCGCTCGCGCTCTCGTTCGAACGGTTCCGGTTCCAGGTGCAGTTCGTGGGACTCGCCGCCA
>JAPLOC010000217.1 GCA_026692825.1 Planctomycetota bacterium
CTCATTGCCCCCGGGGCTCCCGAGCGGTCGGTGATGCTGAAACGCCTCACACAGCGCGGCAAAGGGCAAATGCCCCCGCTCGCCGCCTCGCGGGTCGACACTCAGGCGGTCGATTTGCTGAAGGAATGGGTGCTGAAGCTCAAGTGAGTCAATCACCACTCGGTGATCGCGTCGCCCGTTGTGGGAATGCGATACTCGGGCTTCGTGGTACCGCGACGCTTCATGCCAAACGTGCGGTTTTGGATGATGCCGTCGTCCTTTTTGTCGGCTTCAACCTGTCGGGCGACAGCCTCTTCAACGCGGAGTCCCCATTTCGAAACGACCTGTGTCGCGCCTGTCTCTTCGCTTGCGATGGGGAGCTTCAGGATTTTGTCGTCCGGAGTCACCGCTTCGACCACGATGTAGTAGTTGCGGGCGGTGGGGTTTTCCCGGGGGACACGCCAGACACCCGTCGCTCCTTTCGTCACGATTCTCAATTCGTATTCGACATCCAGCTCCCCCTTCAACTGCCGCAGTTCGCCGAGCTTTCGTTTGGCGAGTTGCGAATCGTCTTTCGCCAGCGCTTGTCGCCCTTCCTCGGCGAGTCGTTTCGCCAGAGCTTGCGCGGGGGGTTCCTGGGTCTCCGTGGTGATCGATTCTTCCAGCTTCGCGATCTCAATTGGCAAATCGCGCCGCACCCGCGCCCGTGGTCCCGCGACGAACAGCCAGTATCCCGCGCCAATCACCGCACAAATGGCGGCCAGCGTCGCCAGTCGGCCCAGCCAGTGCCAGCGGTCAATGTAAATTTCGGCGATTTTACGCTCGAAACCGGCGGCGGCCTGCTCATGCCGAAAGCGGTCTTGGCGCAGCGCCTCGACCCCTTCGGTGAGAATCTGATCGCTGACTTCGATTCCCTGGGCCGTGTACATCTGCCGCAAGCGCTCGATCAGTCGCTGTTCCTGTTCCTCGGAATTGAGTTCGCGATCAATGGCGTGCTGCTCCCGACGGAGCGTGTCAACGACATCCATCGCGATCATCAGATCGTCGAGCGGTGGCTCGTCGGGCGTCTCAGCGGCTCTAGGCAGGTTTTCAAGATCCGGCATGGATTCTCAGTGGGATCAGGAAATAGGAAGACGGATCGTGGCGGAGTCGTCGAACTCCTGGAGTCAACGATTTGACTTTGCGAAGCTGCGGATCGCAAGAGAGTCCTCGGGATCGTCGCCGCGGCCGAGCGCCCGCTGCGCGAGCCAACTGCCGACCGCCAATCAAATCTCCAACACGGCGGGGCCGCTGACTGCGCAGTCGACCGTTCGACATTGCAACGCCAACCGTCGGCGCATACCTTGACGGCTGCGGTGGTGACAAATCACTCGAATCTGCGTGGTGGATTGGTGTCTGAATTGAACAAAGTCCCGGTGGCGCGACTCGGATCGACGTCCGTGTCGGCCAGTGACTTCATTGACTGGCTCAGGTATACGGAACGCCGATCGGTTGTTCGTGAGATGCTGGTCGACTTGGTAATCCGCAGAGCCGCCCACGATCGCGACTGGCAGGTCGCTGACGAAGAACTCCAGTCGGCGGTCGATATCCTGCGGCGAACGCACAAGTTGTATCGATCGGCCGAGATGGTCGCCTGGCTGGGGGGTCGCGGGATCTCGCTCGAGGACCTGGAAAAACAGCTCGAATTGCAGATCTTTCGCGGTCGGCTTCAGGAAGCGGTCTGTGGCGACGACGAGGTGCTGCGGGAATTCGCCGAGAATCGTCGGGAGTACGATCGGGCGCGACTCGCGCGAATCGTCGTGAGTGAACAGGGCGTCGCCGACGAGATCCGCCTGCAACTCGACGAGGGAGCGGACTTCGCCCATCTCGCCCTGCGGTATTCGCTCGATCCGGAAACGAAGAATCTGGGGGGCGAACTGGGGCTTGTGAGACGGACCAGTCTTGTGCCGACAGTCGAGTCGGCGGTGTTTTCCGCGAAAGAGGGGGAACTCCTCGGCCCGCTGTCGGCCGATGGTCTGTTTCATCTGCTGCGCGTGAGGCAACTTCTGGTCGCCGAACTCACCCCCGAGATCGCCCGCTCCATTCGCGGGCGGTTGTTCGAGAACTGGCTCACGCAGCAGCTTCAAACCATTGGTTTCGCGATCACATTGCCCGCCTCTGAGTGAAATCGGTACCGGGAAGGGTCAACATGCCGGTCGTCGTACCACAGTTCCTCAACGATCTGCCGTTGCTTCGCGATCTGAACGAAGCGGAAGTCGAACACGTCTCGAAGTTCGCGGCCCGGAGGATGCTGCGACAAGACACCGTGGTGCAACTCTCTGGCGAGCCGACCGGCTTTTTGGGATTCCTGCTTTCCGGACGCGGAATGGAATCGATTCCGTCGGGTGATGGTCGGCTGTATGTGACACGCCGCATGCGCGGCGGGGCGCTGTTTGGCGAACGAGCGCTGGTGGTGACCGAACCGAGCGCCGTTGAAGTCCGCTGTCTGCAAGGATCCGAGATTCTGTTGATTGGCGTGTCGGCGTTTCAGGAGTTGCTGCCCACCTCACCGCGACTGGCGGCGGGGTTGGCACGCTCGCTGGCGGATCGTGAGTCGGCGCTACGTCAGCGACTGGAAGTGGCCCTGATTCCCACAGGCGAAGAGCGGGTTCTGGCGTATCTGGATCTGGCGGAGCGGGAGTCCGCGCGGGGGAAAGCGGATTCGATGCGGGCATTGGGTTTGACGCATGAGCAGATCGCCGTCGATTGCGGACTCTCGCGTGAGACCGTGTCGCGGATCCTCTCCCGATGGCGGGACACCGACGGTTAACTCATCCATCGAAAAGCTGCGATGCCTTCGGTGAGTCCGATCGGTGGCTGGAATAGGCGGGATTTCCGTCGGGATCGCTTCCAATGGACGATCAGAGGGAGAGTCCGGGAACAATCGCTACACTACTTCCGAGCTGCGATTTGTCCACCCCGTTCCCGTTGCCTCACGACCATGCCCTCAGAGACTCAACCGCTATCCCGCCGTCAGTTCGCCAGTGACAATTACTCGGGGATCTGCCCCGAGGCGTGGCGGGCCATGGAGCAGGCGAACGCCGGCCACGCTCCGGGATACGGTGATGACGCCTGGACGGCGCGGGCCGCCGACCTGTTGCGACAGTTGTTTGAAGTCGACTGCGAGGTCTTTTTCACGTTCAACGGGACGGCGGCCAATTCGCTGGCGCTCGCCAGCATGTGTCAGTCGTATCATTCGATTCTCTGTCACGAACTGGCGCATGTTGAAACCGACGAGTGTGGCGCGCCCGAGTTCTTTTCGAACGGCACCAAGGTTCTCACCGTCCCGGGGGAGTTCGGCAAGATCGAACCGGCCGCCGCTGCGCGCGTGGTGTTGAAGCGAAGCGACATTCACTTTCCCAAGCCCCGCGTTCTGAGTATCACCCAGGCGACGGAATTGGGGACCGTCTATTCGGTTGCGGAACTTCAAGAACTGTGGGAAGTCGCCCGTCGGCACGATTTGCGGATCCACATGGATGGGGCCCGCTTCTCGAACGCGATCGCCTCTCTCGGGGTCGCGCCCAAAGATGTCACGTGGAAGGTGGGAGTCGATGTCCTGTGCTTCGGGGGCACGAAGAACGGCATGGCGGTGGGAGACGCGATCGTGTTCTTCAAAAAGGAACTTGCCTCGGAGTTCGCCTGGCGTTGTAAGCAGGCGGGACAGCTCGCCTCCAAGATGCGGTTTCTGGCCGCTCCGTGGGTGGGAATGCTCGCGGATGGGGGGTGGCTGAAGCACGCCACCCATGCGAACCAGTGTGCGGCTCGCCTGGAAGACCGGTTGTCCAAAATCCCCCAAATCGAATTTCTGTCGCGCCGGCAGGCGAACTCGGTCTTTGTGAAACTTCCGCTGCCTGTCATCGAAGCGCTCCGCGCTGCGGGCTGGAAGTTCTACACCTTCATTGGGGCGGGGGGTGTCCGACTGATGTGCGGCTGGGACACGACGGATGAAGATGTCGACGCGCTCGCGACAGACATTGAGCGTCTGTTATCGACAGGAAATTGATGGTGTCTGACACCCGCCCTGTCACCAGCCAGCAGTTCTTCCGTCCGGCGCGTGATGTCGTGTTCTTCGCCGACTGGGATCCCCGCACGCAACCGAACGACCCACTGCTTTGCGCCGAACTCTGCCGACTCGCCTACGCCCCCTTTTCCGTCGTCGAAGCCACGTTGTCCCGGATTGGATTTGACTCCGTCCAGTCACTGCGACCGGCGGACCAAAGTTCACCGGCGCTCGCTGGCGGCGACGGCTTTGTCGCGTTTCATCCAACGCTCGATCTGTCGGTCGCGACCTTTCGCGGAACCGAGGCGGGGAACCTGGAAGATGCGCTGACCGACATGCTGACGCTCCCGGTCGGCTGGTTCGCTGGCGGGATGGTGCATGCGGGGTTTGCCACAGGTTACGCGGCGATGCGTCCCCGCTTGCTGGATCTCTTGAGCGGCGGTCCACGTCGCCTGTTGTTGACGGGACACAGTCTGGGAGGAGCCCTCGCCAATCTGGCGGCGGTCGATTTCCCGCATGCCGAACTCTTTACATTCGGTGCGCCCCGTGTCGGGAATTCCGAATTCGTCAGCTTGCTGCGCGGAGTGTCAATTCACCGGTTTGTGAACTGTTGCGACATCGTGCAGCGGGTTCCCCCAGAAACCTTTGGCGAGCGGGATCTCGCGGAACTGTTCAACGCGCTGCTGACCGTTGACGCGACCGGCCTCACGACAGCAGAACAAGTCGGTCTGGCGGCGGCCCGTGGAGCGGGTCGGCTGGCGGCACGGGGAATCGCGACCCTGCTGAATCACGCCGGGATTCACGCCGACTTTCGACATGCCGGGGAGGTGATTTACATCCGACACGACGGAAGTCTGGTGACCGGTCCGGACGAAGAGGCGATCCGTCTCGATCAGATCGTGGGGCGCGGGTTGTACCGCGGCGTGGTGCAACAGGCGATGCCGGCGCTCGATCTACAGCGTGTGTTCGAACGGCTCGCGGCGATGACCCGACTGTCGGTCGGAGGAGAGCTGACCGGCGCTCTGGCAGAACTCAACGGCTTGTTCCGGGACATCGCGCGGAGCGCCACGCTTGCGAATGTCGTGCTGCGCGACTTCGCCGACCACGCGCCGTCTACCTATATCGACGCGCTCCGGCGAGCTTACTGAGAGAACGCTTCGTCCTGGTCGATCAGCAACTTCAAGCGGTTCGGCTCGGCACGGTAGCGGGGCCGGCCGAAACGGTCGGTGTTCCGCGAGTCGATGCGGCCATGGATTTCGATCGCATCCCCCTCAACGAGATGTTCGAGGGCTTCGTCATGCGCCAGTGGCAGCGTCCCGCCGTACTCGTCATTACCGTCGGGATCGTAGGTGAGCTGCCACTCTCCCGATTGACGGTCTTGCGAGAGGATGCCGCTCAGTTTGCGATAATCGGACCGCTTGCTGTAGGGGGACTTTCGGCCACGGCGGGAAGATTCCGCGACACCGGAGGCGCGTTTGATCGGACTGCGGGGCGAGACGAAGTCATCCGATCCAATGGTGTCGACCGCTTCGTCACTCTCCTCGGTGAAGCTGGGGCTGGATCGGCGGGTTGCGCCGGTCCCGCTGGAACCGGTTCCCCCCGAATCGCGACCGCTCCCTTTAATTTCGTCGGCATCTTCGTCGAGAACCGCGCCGCCAACACTTTCGGGAATTGAGCGCGCCTCAACCGGTTTGGGAACCGGCTGCTCGGTGGTTTGAATGGGTGTTGTGCGAACCGAAGTCGGTTGCGCGGTCACACCCGCGCGATTCTGGGGAACCGACGAGATCGGTCCGGTGGGGGCATAGGTTCGCCCCTGAGGGCCGTACGTGCCAACAGGACCGTTTTGGCCCGGAGGGATGTAACCTCGGGGCGGTGGGGCCTGGCCGTAAACCCGGGGTTGTTGGATATACGTCCCCTGGGGGGGAGGACAGGAACCTTGAGGAGGCGCGAAACTGCCCGGGGGAGGACTGGGGTACGGTCCGGTCCCGGCGTATCCATAGGGGTAATACGACTGGCAGCCAGTCAGAGTGGCGGCGGCCAGGGCGATCAGGCAAAGAAATCGGGCCTGCATGGACGGATCCTCGAAATGCGCGACCACGCGGTTCCACCGCGCTGCGGGAAGTCGCACACGGCCGGGAATCTTAAGAATTCCTCAATTTTTGTCCATTGCATTTTTTGCATCGAAACTTGAGAAAAAATCCCCAGATTCCTCTGGCGACCCGTTGAACTTTTCGATAAGGTTCCGCGCCGTCCGCCCCGAAGACCGAGGCCCGGACGTTGTGCGACTCCAGGCAAGGCTGCTGGCATCATGCGAATCGAGAGCCTTGTTGATTCTGTGGCGTTTGTTCGGACTGGCCGGGCGAAACTGGCGTTCGCACTGGCGCTCCCTCTGGCTTTCGTCGGACTGGCCGACATCGCGTCGGCTCAGCAAAAGGCCAAACCGAAAGCCGCGACCAAGCCCGCGCCGGCTGTCGAGGCGGCTCCCGCCAAGGCTCCCGATCCCGACGCCAACGAAGACCTGACTCTCCTCGCCCGCGAAGATGTGCTGGCATTTCTGGAATCGCTGGGAAATGCCGTCGACGAGGGGAAACTGGCGGACTTCAATCGACACATCGACTGGGACGGCCTCTCGGCCACCGCATCGCGCGGGTTTCAGATTCCCCCCAAATCCAAGGGAAAATTCCTGTCGGAGTTCCGAGCGGCCCAGGACCAGGATTCGGGTTTCTCGGGCCAGGTGATCCGGTCGGCGACGACGGGGGGCAGTTACACCCTGGTGAAGATTCATGAAGTGGGGAACGACATGCGGGCGCTGTTCCGAATGGTTCTTCCCGACGACGCCGGCTTCAATTACCACGACTACGTGCTGAAGCGCGTGGGAGACGCGGTGAAGGTCGCCGACATCTACATTTATGGTTCGGGCGAGCTGCTCACATCGACCATGCGTCGCGCCATGATCATCTCGGCGGCGACGCAGGGACCAGAGTGGCTCAAAGGTCTGACCGGGCGCGATCTCGATATGGCCAAGGCGGCGAAGATCGTTCGCGAGTACTCTGACCTGGCGGCAAAACCCGACGCCGAAGGGGTATTGGCCCTCTATGCCAAACTCCCCAAGAGTGTGCAGGGCGAAAAGGGAGTTCTCCTGGTTCGCCTGTATGCCGCGACGCTGATTGACGAAGCGACCCAGGCGAAAGCGATGGCCGACATCCGCAAGGCCGATCCGAAGGACTTCGCGGGGGACATGCAGTGCCTGAGTTCGTATCTTTCGTCGCAGCGCTATGACGAATTTCAAAAGGTCGTCTCCCGGCTCAACAAAGAGGTGGGGGGAGATCCGTATTTGAACGTGGTCCTCGCGGGCATGCGGGTTGAGCTGCAGGAGTATGCCGCCGCCCGTAAATTGCTCGAGGCGGCGGTCGACGCCGACGAGACGCTGATTGACGCCTGGTGGAGTCTGGTGACGGTTTCGCTGCGGGAAAAGAAGTTCGACAAGGCGATTGAATGTCTCAACAAGCTGGCGACCGATTTCAATGTCGACGTCGGGGATGTGACCCGCAATCCGGAATACGCCGACTTTGTGAAGTCGAAGGAGTATTCCAAGTGGAAGAAGCCCAGCGTCGCCAAAAAGGGTGAAACCACAATTCGCTGATCGACCGTCCTTCTGGAGCGCTGCGCGATGTTCACTCGAACGACCGTGTTGGTGACCGGCGGGGCCGGCTTTGTCGGTGCCCGTCTCGTCCCGCGGCTTCTCGCCGCCGGACACCGTGTCCGTGTACTCGACCGGTTCCTCTACGGCGACGAACCGTTGAGCGATCTCCGATCGCACTCGGGTCTGCATTGCGTCCGCGGCGACGTCCGTGATTCCAATGCCGTCGCGGAGGCGCTGGAAGGCAGCGAGCAGGTTGTGCATCTCGCGTCGATCAGTGATGTTGAGAGCTTCGATCTCGATCCCGCGTTGGCCCGTTCCATCAATCTCGACGGGCTCGCCACGGTGGTTCGCCAGGCGAGCCGCGCAGGCGTTCTTGGTTTTTTGCACCTCACGTCGACCGACGTCTACGGCACTCCTGCCGGCCTGGTGACGGAAACAGCCAAGCTCGTTCCCCAGTCGGCACTGGCGCGCTGTGAAATCGCGTGCGAGAGTCTCGTCCACGGAACACTCGCACGCGGACTGGCCGCTGCCACACTGCGCGTCGCCCCTCTGGCGGGCTGGTCACCACGCATGCGGTTTGATCTTCCCGTCAACGACTTCGCCGTCCGTGGCTTCTTTCTCAGGGAAACCCAGCACCGCTCGTTTGAATCGCTGTCGCATGCCGTCCATGTCGATGACTTGGTCGAGCTGCTCGCCCGCATGCTCCGCTGGCCGGTGGACGTCTGGGAAGGACAGGTTTTTAACGTCGTGGGGCGCGGACTGCGCGATTCACATTCTTCGCACTCTTCTCACCCGTCCGCTTTGCCGCCAGCGGCGTTTGTTGATTCCCACGCGGCCACGCTCGATCTCCCTTCTTCGTTCCCTTCCGACCTCCCTTCTCACTCAGGTTTGTCGCTTGAACAGACCCTGGGCTGGAGACCGTCCCGCGCGGCCGATCTGGCGCTGCGCGAGGTGGTCGAACGTCTGGGCCACGGTGAGTTCAGTGACGCGCTGACCAATCCCCGGTACAGCAACGCCGAGTCGCTGCGCCGCCTCGATCGAGGCGAACTGCGACGGGCCGCCTGAGGCCCCTTCCCTCCCCCACGGCACTCGATGCAAGACACTTTCGCAGAGCGGATTCTACAACTCGCCTCCTCCGACCAACGGGTCGTCCTGCTGACCGGGGAATCGTCGAACGGACGGTTTCGACAGTTTCAGGAACAGATCCCCGAACGATTTTTTGACTGCGGTTCTGCCGACACCCGCCTGATCAATCAGGCGGTTGGAATGGCGCTCTCGGGCCTCCGTCCAGTGGTCTATGCCAGTGTTCCCGCTCTCACGGCACGCTGCCTGGAGGCGATTCAATCGAATATCTGTCGGCACAAGGCCCGGGTGATTCTGGTCGGGGCCGAGGCGGAAGTGACCAGCGCGGGCCAACCGGGCGGCTGTCGACACGATCTCGCCCTGATGCGGCCGTTGCCCAATTTCGCCGTCGCGTGTCCGGCGGACTCCGTCGAACTGCGCGGTGTCCTGCGAACATCCCTCAGTCGCACGACCTCACGAGGACAACCTCGAGTTCAAATTCGGCCGCGTGATCACACTACGACGCGGGACCGATGTCTGCCTCTTCAGCACGGGGGATCTGTTGGCCGAGGGATTGGCGGCCGCCGACATTCTCGAACGCTCGGGGCTGTCGGTCGAAGTCGTCAGTTCTCCCACTGTCAAACCGCTCGATGGTGACTGGCTGGACAGCGCGTTCGACCGCTTTTCGACGGTCGTTACTCTTGAGGATCATGGCCTGCTGGGGGGATTCGGTGCGGCGGTCGCCGAGTGGCTGGCCGATGGTGTGCCGCATTCGGCCCGCTTGCTGCGGTTGGGAACGCCGGAAGTGGTGTTCGACGTGGCGACGGAAGAACCCCTCGATCGCCGGGCCGCGCTGCAGCCACAACAGATCGCGCAACAGGTACTCAAACGCCTGAAAAAACGGGTGCGGGCGGTCGCGTAGTTGGGACAGGGGAAAAGTAGTCGCCAAGCGGCAGAAAACGCGACATTGCACTCGAGCCGGATGGGGTCGTAGGCGAGCCGGTTGGCGGCTGATGTTGGCAACGGCCCCATCCGCTCTTTTTGCGAGGCATGAATGCGTTTCACGTTTCCCGCGACAATTGACGACCAATTGCTTTGCGATCCGGACGGATTTCACTTAACGCCGATCTGGTCTGGCAGAGCGAGGGACAGCGGATTGATCGGTAAATCGCAACGGCAGATGCTTTAGTGTGGTCGCGAATTGCACGATTCAACAAAGGCGATGACCACCGCCACCGAACTCAGGCCCCCAATAACCAGCCAGCAGATGACGAGGAGGATTTCATCGACAATGGTCCGCGAATCGCCGCGGCGTCTCGAGAAAATGTCGTCGATCACTGTATAGAGGCAGGGAGCCAACACGCAGGCGATCACCAACGCGAATGTCTTGTCCGCACCGGTTGACCACTTCATCCACGTAAAACCCACCAATGCGGCGTAACCGGCAAAACCAGAGAACTTCAGCAGCAACAGGATCGTCTTCGCTCTCGGTGAGTTCTCACTCTGTCGACGATGAGACGAACGTCGAGACCGCCAAGTGATCTTGAGATCACAGACCGGACACGCTTCGGCTCCGAATTCGACATTCGAACCACACTTTGCACACCGCTGGGAATTCCGTGACATCGTTCGTCATCATATTGACGTGGTCGTCGTCGAAGTGACAGCGCTTCGGCACACTCCGACCGCCGACTTGAACAATTCTCAAACGCCGCAACCAGTTGACAGAGAATAGGTTAGGCAAGAACTGGAATCAATCGCCGGGGAATTGGCACACTCTGTGCGTTACTCCTTCCCTCGTTCAGATCGCTGATAGGACGCGATGGGACACGGGTGGTTCTGATTCTGGAGATTCGATCATGAAGAAGTGCATGCTGGTTCTGGCGGCGGTGGCGGGTGTGGCGTTGTTCGCGGGTTCGTCGGCTTCGACGGCGGAAGCGCATGATGGATATCATCACGGGCATCACCATGGCCATCACAACCAGTCGTACGGCTATGGCCGGGGGGGTTATGGTGGCGGTTACTATCAGGCACCGGTGGTGCGCAACCAAGTGATTCTGTCGACTCCCGGGTTCACCGTTGGATTTGGCGGTCAGGTTGTCCAGCCGGTTTACCAGCCGCGACGGGTCTTGGTTCCCGTTTATCAGCAGCAGTATTATCGACCCGGTTGCGGGTGGTAGTGAGGTTGAAGTCGTTCGATCAATTGAGTGAGTGGAGAGAGTTTCGCCCAGGTCGCGTCGGCTCCCGCCCTGCGAAGTCGCTCGTCGAGATCGACACGGGGAAAGCCGATCGCAGCCACGACAAAAAGATCGTGGCTGCGGGTTTTGAGATCGATCAATTCCGCGATCTGGGGGGGATCCGCCGGGTCGGCGTCGTAGAGCAGGGTCGTTTGATGGGTGTCCCCAGAGTGGTCCTCGCCGACGTGCGAGATCACCCCGCCGGACGTCATCAGGAAGCGTTCCATCATCTGTCGCCAGGCTCGATCTGGCGACAGAACACCAATTCGCAGACCCTCGATCGGCCGATTCGACATCGCAGAGACCGGAAACCGGGACTGGTAGATTTCTGTTCTGGAGGCGGTCCAGGGGAGCAGAGGGCGCTGGGCAGGTACGGGATCGTCCGCACGGTGGATTTTCACCGGTGATCGCGCGGAACTCGCCTTGGCCCGCTGAAATTCCGCCAGTTCTGCGGACAGAAGATTGGGGCCATCCACCGCGGCGACGCGAACCGCCAGGGGCCAATGTTCGCGTGTGCGACCATCGGAGTCGCACCAGGCACCATAGCAGCAGATGATTCTCGCCAGAGGAAGCCACGCCAGCAGTTCGCGAATCTCGGCGGACGAGAACTGGTCGGACCACGACTGGCAGACGACGACCACGTCGGGGAGCGGGGCACCGACTGGCCGGCCATGTCGCGCCGCCGGGAGGTCAGCCGCCTCCTGAATTCGCGCGTGCGGCACCGATCCCCTTAGAAAGGTGACGACCGGGTCGAATTCGGGATCCGCCGAGTTTCCCAGCAACAGGACGTTCGGCGACAGAAGCGGAGGCATACGATCGGGGCCGGGCCAAGGGACAGGCTTCATTGGACGGGGATGGGTCAGCCAATCATCCGACCGAAGCCTGCTGCACTATAGAGCAATTGGGCCACTGACAGCGATCCCGCGTGCGGGGATTGCGGGTTGTCGCCCTGACACCTAACAGCTCAATATCCACAGACCTGCATGACAGGAAGGTCGCGTACCACCGGAATGGCGTCTTTGAGTGTTTTGTGTACGACGTTGGCCCCCGCGCGATTCACGAATTTCGTGGGCCACCCAGGAACCGGACGGGTTGAAACCACACGTCGCGGAACAGGCTTGCGAGTGCGTCGTGCGAACTGTTCCGTCCGATGCGATCGCGGGAACGCCCGCG
>JAPLOC010000218.1:0-11702 GCA_026692825.1 Planctomycetota bacterium
CATCTACGTCAACTGCAGTTGAGCGCCGATCTGATTGACCTGCCACAGGACGTGGCAGGGGTCTGAGCCTCAATCGAGGCGTGTCATGTTAGCCACCGGTCTCCTTCACCTGCCGGGCGAGCCGGCACGGGGTCGCTCAATAAAATGTCCGATTTATGCCCGCTTGCGGTATATTCGTGGGGACTGTGGGTTTTTCAATATCACCCACTGATCCAGACAGCCCGAATGGCGCGCAACTCAATCCTGTCCATCCCTTTCATCCTCTTCATCCTGTCAAATTCTTTCCGTCGGTCGAACGCACTCTCATGACTGCACAACCACAATATCCGTAGGCGCTCGCACGGCCGACTCCCGATGGGTCGCTGGCCGCCCGTTGACGATTTGAGCGAGTGGTTGTTCCCATTCCCGTCGCCGGACTGATCTGCCGAGTTCGCGCGGCGAGTCCGTGCGTGAGTGGTTCGCATCCGCTGGTCACCGTAAGATGCGCAGCTCCGGGGTGACGACGCGTCATCCGATTCCGGGCCGTTCCTTTCGAGTTGTCGATTCATGCCCGCATTCACCGATCACTTGTTCGTCTGCTGTAACCAGCGAGCCGAGGGCCACCCACGCGGATCGTGCGATCCGGAGGGGACCGAGGCGCTGCGGAATGCCTTCAAAGCCGAGCTGAAGAAACGCAAGCTCGGACCGCTAGTCCGCGCGAACAGCGCCGGCTGCCTCGATCAGTGCGAACTGGGACCGACCGTCGTGATCTACCCGCAGGGGATCTGGTACGGCCGCGTGCAGTTGAGTGACGTGCCGCGAATCATCGAAGAGACCGTGGTTCAGGGAAAAATCCTCGAAGATCTGCGGATCCCCGAAGACCGGTTGAATTGCCTCAAGGCGAATTCTGCTCCACAGTCCCCGGGAGGGGCCTGATGAGTCCGAGATCGAACATGTCGCGATGGGTTCGCATCGCCGCCGGTTTCGCCCTCGTGTGGCTGGCCCCGCTGGCGCGCCCCACCAGCGCCGACGAACCGCTCCCCCCAGTGAAGGAGGAAACTCCGGAACAACGGCAGTCGCGTCACGATCGCGTGGCCCGACGACGGGCGGGGTTAATGGTGATCTGCCATCGCGGAGCGTCAGAATTCGCCCACGAGAACACTCTTGAAGCGTACCGCGCGACGTTTGAACTCGGGGCCGACGGCAATGAGATTGATATTCGCTCCACAAGCGACGGCGTGCTGGTTTGCTTCCACGATGACATGCTCGACCGACTCACCGACGGTTGGGGTGATCTGAGTGACGTGACCTGGGGTGAATTGCGTCAGTTGAAACTGACCCATCCCGGCCCGTTCGGAAATCAGACCCGAATTCCGACACTGCAAGAGGTGTTGGAACTGCATCGCGAATATGCGGGGCTGCTGCACTTGGATATCAAGCGTCCCGGGATGGATCGGAAGATTGCCGACCTGCTCGATCGGCTCGACATGTGGGATCACGTTCCGTATTGCAACGGCGACAATGGAGGCGTGATCCTGCGAGACAAACGGTATCGCCCCGGGCGGTATCGGGGTGGCCTATACCAGGATCGGTCGGAAGTGTTTCCCGAAGCGATCGCCGCCGTCCTGGAAAAACCGGGCGATGGCGTGATTGTCGACGACCCGCGCGGGGTCGTTTTGCAACTGGGACGTTCCATCGGCAAACCGTCGCGTGAACCTGTCGCGCTTCGTGCCGAGAATCCAAGCTCAAGTGAAGTCGCCTCACCGCTGAAGCCGTCGGAAATCCCGCCGCTGATCCGCACGCTGCGAGATGCCGGTGACTGGAATCAGGTCGGGCAGACAGTTGACGAACAGCGGGCGTTTGCAACGCGGATCCGCGCGCGGGCCGAGGCGGCCCGCGCTTTGGATCGCGCGACCGCGCTCTCCTCCGACGACCGAACAGTGCTCGCCGAACGGGTTCGCAATCGCTCGTTGCACCCGGACTGGATGTGGCACGGTCTCGATGGAGCGTTCGCATTTCAGACGCTGGTGGCGGTCCCGGGAGGTTCCATCGCGCAGGAAGTCGAATTGGCCCGGTTCGTACTGTGGCGCGATGATCCCGCATTGGAACCGGTCGTGAACCCGGAATTCAAGAACCCCCGCGCCTGGACCGACTTTCGCGTCAAGATGGTGATCTTTCCGACACTGGCGCGGTTGCGCGACCAGCCCTCGGCGGCGAACCTCTGCCGCGAGTATCTGGCACTTTCCGACGCCGACGCGCGTCCGCTGGGACCAGACCAGTTCCGCGAAGCCGCCGTGGCGTTACTACGAATCAGTCCCACCACCGAGACCGCGTTGGAACTGCTGCGACACCGTTTACAAGTCGTTCGCGGCGAGACCATTCTGCGCTGTCTTCAAAATTCCGATGAGACCTGGGCGACCGCCGCGCTGGAACAAGCCGCGCCCCACGCGCTGCGGTACATTGTGCCCGGCAAGTGACGATCTGACGCGCCCTGTGACGACGTGTCCTGCGAGGAATCCTGGAGAGTCCCGTGTCGAAACGCTTCTGGCTGCTTCCCGTAGTGGCGGCTGCCCTGCTTGCGGCCTTGGTTTACAGCCAGCAGCGGAGCGTCCCGCTCAAAGTGTCGGGGTTCGTTGAGGCGGACGAGATTCGCGTCGGTTCCCGGGTCGGCGGACGCGTCGCGCGGGTGCTGGTCGAAGAGGGGGATTCCGTGGTCGCCGGGCAGGCGCTGGTTGTCCTGGATCCGTTTCAACTGGAAGAACTTCTCGCGCAGGCGCAGGGACAACTCGCGCAGACTGAGGCGGACGCCGCTCGATTGGAAGCGGGATTTCGTCCTGAAGAGATCGCGCAGGCGGAAGCCCGGGTGGCGCAGTTGACCGCCGCCCGCGACAAACTCGCCGACGGTGCCGAGGAGATCGCGGCGGCCCAGGCGTCGCAGCAACTCGCTCAGGCGGAACTCGAACTCGCCAAGCAAAAGTATGAACGGACCGAGCGATTTTTTGGTCAAAAGTCCGCATCGCAACAGGACATGGACATGGCCACGACCGAGGTCCGCGTCGCCCGCGCGACTGTCCAGGTCCGAACCGAAGAACTTGGCCGACTGGAACGACTCCGTCCGAAAGATCTTGCCGAGGCTGAGGCACGCCGCGAGGAGGCCGCACAGGAGGCCGCGCTGCGCCGGCTGGGATATCGCCAGGAAGACCGTACGCGGGCGGCGGCCGCGGTCTCGACTGCCAAAGCGTCGGTCGAGGCGATTCGCAAACAGATCGCGGAACTGAAGATCCACGCGCCGGCGGATGGTGTCGTCGAGTCAATCGATTTGCGGCCGGGTGACCTGGTGGGCGCGGGCACTCCCGCCGCCTCGATTGTCGAAGCCGGCCGACTTTGGATTCGCGCCTACGTCCCCGAAAACCGTCTGTCGCTGGAAACCGGCCACCCGGTACGTGTCACGGTCGACAGTCTTCCCGGCCAGTCCCTTCGAGGCAAAGTCACATTCGTCGCCCGCCAAGCCGAATTCACGCCGGGCAATGTGCAAACGCCCGAAGAGCGTTCCAAACAGGTCTTTCGCATCAAGGTGACGTTAGAAAATCCACCCGCTCATCTGCGTCCTGGAATGTCGGGGGACGTCTGGCTCGACACCGAGGAGGGGCGATGAACCCCCTGGTCATCGACTTGTCACATCTGGGGCGGAATTTTGGTTCACTGGTCGCCGTCAATGATGTTTCGTTTCAAGTGCGCCGGGGGGCGATTTTCGGACTTTTGGGGCCCAACGGTTCGGGTAAGTCCACAATCATCCGCATGCTCTGTGGAGTTCTGGAGCCCACCACCGGGAGCGCGACCGTACTGGGACACGACGTCGCGACCGATGCCGAGCGGATCAAACGCCGGATTGGGTACATGTCGCAGAAGTTCAGTCTGTATGGCGACCTGAGCGTACGCGAGAACCTCGAGTTTTACGGCCGGATTTACGGACTGTCCCCGGCGAAACTCGAAGAACGGATCGCCGCCGTCGTCCAGTTGACGGGAATTGGCGACCGCATGCCGCAGCTCGGCTCGACACTTTCGGGTGGCTGGAAACAACGGCTGGCGCTCGCCTGCGCTTTGATCCATGAACCCGAGGTCGTGTTTCTGGATGAACCGACCGCGGGGATCGACCCGGTCGCCCGCCGGGAACTGTGGGATCTGTTGTTTGAACTGGCGGGGCGCGGCGTGACCCTGTTCGTCACCACACATTACATGGATGAAGCCGAGCGCTGCACCGACGTGGGGTACATCCACATGTCGAAGCTGATCGTGTGCGGCAAACCCGAAGAACTGAAACAACTCGCGGCGGTCACCCCCGCAGGCACGCGCCGCTATGAGTTCGAAATCGCGGAGCCAGCGACTCGGCTGGGGCGATTGCGAATGATTCCCGGAGTCGTGGACGCGACGTTGTTTGGTCAGGCGATTCATCTGCTGATGGACGCGACCGTCTCGGTCGAAACACTGGCGGTCGCACTGGAATTGCCGGCATCGGCGATCGTGCTGCGTCCAATCGCTCCGAGCCTGGAAGACGTGTTCGTGACGTTGACCCGATCGCAGGAGAAACTGCGGATTGCCAACGGGAGTCATCGAGGTGCCACATTGCGGGCGCACTCCGATACGTCGACCGTTCCTGCGGGGAGCGACCAGCCCCTACGCCCTGTGACACCGGAACCACTTCCGCTGGAACTGACGGTGGCTTTCCGCGACGAGCCGACTCGCACTGTCCCCACGTCCACAGCGGCACCGCGCGGAAACCCGTGGTCGGGTCTCGTGGCAATGCTGGTGAAGGAATTTCAGCATATCCGCCGCGAGCCTGCGACGATCTTCTTCATGCTGGTCGTTCCGGTGATGCAGACGATCATTTTCGGCTACGCGATTCAAACCGAGATTCGCAATATCCCGACGGTCGTCTATGACCTGGATGGCAGGTCCGGCGCGCGTGAGCTGGTCGAGGCATTTCGTAACACCCGCACGTTTGAGATCGTCGAACGGGTCTTGGATGAAGAGTCGTTCCGCCGCGCGATCACCTCCGGGCGTGCGCGTGTCGGCGTGCGTATTCCCCCCGACTATTCCGATGGCCTGTTACGCGGCCGACAGGTGCGGATTCAAGTTTTGATTGACGGCAGCGATTCCCAGGTGGCGAACGCGGCGCTCAACGCGGCGAATCTGCTGGGAGTTTCACTGTCGCGCCGGCGGGCGGCCAGCCTGGCCGAAACCGCACCGCTTGTCCCAGCCCGCGACGCCACCGGGCGCGCCGTTCAGCCGATCGAAGTGCGGCCCCGGTTGCTGTTCAACCCCGATCTCGAAACCTCGCACTTTTTCGTCCCGGGATTGGTGGGGATCATCATGCAACTCGTCACCCTGTTCCTCACGTCGTTCGCCATTGTGCGGGAACGCGAAGTCGGCACGCTGGAACAATTGTTTGTCACCCCTGTGGGTCGGCTGGGATTGCTGTTTGGCAAACTGGTTCCGTACGCTCTGATTGGTTTTCTCGAAATGCTGGTAGTCCTCACCGTGATGGTGTACGTGTTCGGTGTGCCGATTCATGGTGACCTGTCACTGCTATTCGGGTTTTCGGCGATTTTCATCGTGTGCGCGCTCGGGCTGGGGTTGTTCGTATCGACGGTGGCCCGCACCCAGTTGCAGGCGATGCAGTTCGCGTTTCTGATGATGCTGCCGTCGGTGCTGCTGTCGGGATTCGTGTTTCCACGCGATGAAATGCCGTTGCCGATCTATCTGTTTTCGTACGCGATACCGGCGACCTATTTCATCGAGAGTCTACGGGGAATCGTCCTCCGCGGTGCCGACCTGACCGATCTCCTGCCTAAGCAGTTGGCATAGCCTCTGCGGGCGAGTTGCGAAAACAGTTCTGGACACGATCTGTCGATCTGGTAAAGTCCCCGGCCCCCCGTTCCAGGAACTCACCGTCGAATCCCCATGGCACCCGCCTGTACGTACGCGCGACTGCGCTCGCACGAGAACTACCGCAGACTGTCGGACCTGGCGTGCGACAGCCATGCCCGGGGGCGCGCGCCGCAGGGAATTCCCGAGCGCGATATCATTCTCGCGCGATTGTACAGCCACGCGTTTCGCGCTCAGGTGATCGGGGCGTTTCACGCGACCCGGGTCGAGATGGGCAAGCTGACAATCGCCGATCCACTCGCGAGACTGCAACTGACCCGCGCCGACGAAACGCTGGCAGCACTGGCGAACCGCGCGATGGACGCGGTGGGGACCGATGCCCGGGCGCTCGTCGCCACGTTTCACCACTACTGCACTCACGTCGCCCGCGCCGTCGAAGCGCTCGACGCCGCCTGTGAGCTGACGCGACGAACCGACCTGTTACGCATCCGCGACCTGTTCGTGGGACACATGGAGGCGATCGTCGGCGGGAATGGCATTCACCTCACCCGCGATGTCTCTCCCCCGGAAATGGGGAGTTTTGTCGTGCCGGCATTGGGAATCACGATTGTCCCGCTTGTGTATGGTGATCGGCATTCGTGGAATCTCGCCTGGCTCCCCGCCGACAAGGCCGATGTCCCCTACCATCTGCACCATGAAGGAGTCGAAATTCACCTCGGCTTTGGACCCATGCATGGGTACACGGTGCTGGGCGATGTGAAGGCTGAACTGGTCGAAGGGTACGCGATGCCAATCCCTCCCAACACACGGCATGGTTACACCAACCTGGGTTCGCTGCCGCACCATGTGCCGTTCATTTTTGGTTCGCTGACGTGTGGCGGCTGGGGGGTGTTTCTGGATGTGGAACCGCAGCCACGGGAGCTGGATCGGCTGCAAACCGCTCCGGTGCTTGGCCCCAAACTCAATGGAACGATTCTGCTGGAGCGCGAAATCGCCACGGCTGCCAGTAAGTTCGCATCGGTCCGTTACCCGCTGATCCCCGCGAGCGCGACCGACCGCGACGGCGTCGGGGGACTGGAACTCTCGATCGTGCGCGCCGCGGAACGTGGGCGGGAGTGGAAACTCGACCGGTTCTGCGCGGTCTCGGTCGTTCGTGGCCAGGGGGTTGTGTCGATGGCGGGCGAAGCACGGGCGATCACTCCGCACGATCACTTTGGAATTCCCGCCGGTGTGCCGGCTCAAGTCCGCCAGGTCGGTCCCGAACCGCTCGTGCTGCTTGACAGCGTTTTGAAGCCCGCCCGTCCCGCTCGGTGAAGGAACATCATGGAACACCCCACGTTTCGCGGTCTGGATCATGTGGCGCTGCTGGTGCCGAACACCGAGGAGGCGCTGCTCATCTGGCGGGATCGCGTTGGTCTCAAGGTGTTGTACAGCGAAGTGGTCAACAATGGAGCGGTTCGGTTGACGCACCTGGACCTTGGTAACACGCACCTGCAGCTCGTTGAGCCGTTATTGCCCGACCATCCGCTGCACCGCTGGCTGGCCCAACACGGTCCCGGCCTGCACCATCTCTGTTTCAAAGTCGATGACGTCGGTCAGGCGTTCGTCGATCTGCCGACGCAGGGACTCCCCACCGCGAAGGCACCGCATCAGGGAACCCAGGGGAAGCGGGCGCTGTTTTTGGACGCGACCCCCACACAGGGAATTCAACTCGAAGTCACCGGGCCGTGAAACGCGGCCGGTCGATTTCAAACGCCGTTTTATGCTCCACGCCACATCAAACTCCGCGAGTCGTTGAATTTTGAGACAAAATAAAAGGGATGAACAGGATTGCTGAGGCGACAGCCAATCGTGCGGATTGGGAGTACTTCGATTTCGTCCACTTATCCAGCGAGCAGGAGTGGCGAGCAACTCCATCCTGTTCATCCCTTTCATCCTCTTCATCCTGTCAAATTCTTTCCGTCCGTCGTCCGCCCTCTCTTAGCTACACAACTAAAATCCTCAGTTCGGCTTCTCGGCCCATTTGCTGGGTTCGCTGGCCGTGGTACCCAACATAGCCTCCAAGCGGGTTGTTGTTCTTTAAGCGACCCCTTGTCGGCTCGGGGGCTGTCGATTTGTAGCGACGACACTCCGCGGCGTCGCTCCGGTTGTGGCAAACACCTGTCCGAATTCACTAAATCGACAGCCCCCTCGCCCGGTAGGTGAAGGAGATCGGTGAGCGCCGATCGGATTCACCTGCCGGACGAGGAGCCTGGACGCCGCAATTCTAACTCCGCAGTGGCCCCCGCAAACGCGGAGTACCCAACGGCGGAATCAACGCCTCGGGGTCATTCAGCAGCAACCGCAACAACCGCTCGTAGCCGTCGTCCGTTTCCACCGCATACCAGTTGCAGCCGTGAAACTCATCGACGATGTGCCGCTCGTCTTCGCGTGTCCACACAATGGGAATGAACTTGTCGTTGACCATGCCTTGCTGGTACAGCCGCTGGATGATGTAAAACGTCTCGAACCGCACCCCCGAACGCTGCTCAGTCTCCATCTTCTGCACATAACCCGGAGTGAAGAGCATCAAGACAATCTGGGCTCGCTTGATTTCGCGCAGCATCCATTCCGGCCAAGTGATCACAGGGTGTGGGTCAAACTGGTCAATCCAGGCGTCTATCCCATCACGGCGCAGTTTCTTCGCCAGCTTGAATACCCGGTCTGTCATCTCGTGCGAATCATGGCTGTAACTGATCAGCACGCGCGGGCAGGCCGGCACCAAGGCTCCCGTGCGGGGCTGTGCCGGTGGCTCGACCTCCAGCGGTCGGCACCACGCGTCGGCTTCCACCACCACGCACTCCGCAGATCCCAAGAGCCGCGCCCCGCCCAAGACCTCGGCCCACGTTTCCGCCCACCTCTCCAAGACCTCCAGCGACCCCAACGCCCCCAAAACCAGCCGACCGACCACCCCGTTAATCCACCGGCCGCGCAGTAACACCGCCTCCTCGGCATTCGTCCCCAGCATGACCTGGAACCCGTCGTGATAGTATGCGCCCAGTGACCCAAAGTGTCGGGCGACATGCGCCAGAATCGGACGGAAATCGAATTCGCACAACCGGTCCTGCGAAAAAGTCACCTGCAACCCCTGGACGTCCGGTTGCCGGCGCTTCCCGTCGGCAGCCGCTTCGCACCGCTGTCGAAGCTCTCCCTCGAACTTTGGCAACAGCCATTTTTCCGTCACAAGGTATTCGGTCGGGGTGCGTGAGTCCGGGTCTTCCTGCCAGCCCCGAAGCGGTGCCAGAATGTCGCATTGCTGCATGAACTGTAGTAACGGTTCCGCCAGCTCGGGCGTTTCATCGAGTGCCTTATGTCTCAACAGCAATTCGCGCTTCACCTTCCCCTGATCCTGCCGCACCAGCTCAAACACCCCTTCGCCCCCATCGTCGGCTGGTTTGAGCAATTGATACACAATTTCAATCGCCCATGACGGGTCAATCACCACACTGTCGGCCAGCGCGGACTTCGACGACGGGTTCTGTTTTGGGTCTCGCCCCGCACCCGGATGCAGGTCGAAGATCTGCCCGGCGGAGTGCAGATAGGCGGTGACCACGTCCAGGTCTTCCGTGGTGAGAACCACGTTCGATCCGGGGGGAGGCTGATACTTCTGTTGCAGCTTCTCAAACCAAGTGTCACGTCCCACGACGGGTGAGACCGGTTCCTTGGGCTTCAGATTGCGGTGGGCCCGCTGCCAATTCAGCTCCTTCCGCAGCGCATCGACCAGTCCGCTGGCTTGTTCATAAAACAACGGCTGCACCATTCCCAGTCGATCCGCGACCGCTCCCCCCTGTCGGCGGATGAAGTCCAGGAGTTTGGCAAACTCGGGGTTCGCCTCGCAGTCGGCTTCGTCGAGACTGTCGATGGAATACGTCTCAATCCCTTGCAGCCGACTCGCATCCGCCACGGGGACGGGGGGTTTAGGATCGTCCTTCTTAACGCCCGTACAGACGACGGCGATCCGCGCGCGTTCGATCCCCAGGGTCTGCACATAATCGAGCCAGTAGTCGAGCGGTCGCGGGCGGTTCATCTCACGCCACTCTTCCGGCTCAATCCCCTGCGGTCGCCCCGCCTGTAATTCCTCGTCCGACAGCCGCTTCTTGCGCCACAAAATCAAGCAGACCGCCCCCGCGCCGGCGAACGCCCGATGCGTCTGGTGGTACACCTCCTGCCCGCCAAAATCCCACAATCGCACCACGCCCGGCAGATCCCCCGCGTCGCTCAGTTTCAGCTCAAATCCCTGCGTCCCGGCGATCTGCTGGAGGAACTTCCGCCGCGCGCCGTCGGCGATATGCAGGGGCGTATGCAGTTTGCCGAACGCGATCGCATGGGTGGCGGGTTCACGTTCTTTCGGCCGCAGACTCTTGTACTCCGGCTCGGCCTGCTGGCTCTTCGTCAATAACCGCCATTGCAGTCGCTTGGCGAGCGTCGTCTTGCCAACTCGGCCATCTCCCAGCAGGAGCAGCCGGGCGTGGGCGCTGACGGTCAACGCGCCGCCAAACTTGTGACGAGTGCGCAACGTCGCGGCCACGTCGGGACCGCTGTCGCCCCCCCGTTCGGTCGGTTCGAGTTCCTGGCCGGCGAACGTAAGCCGATCGGGACCATCCAGACGAACATACTGCAACCGACACGGGGTTCCGGTGGGAATTTCTACGAGTTCGCGCAGCTTGGGGCAGTCGCGGAGATCGAGGTGCCGCAGGTGGGTGAACCGCGCCAGCCGCGCGACTTTTTCCAGTTCCGGGCAACCCGCGAGAACCAGCTTGACGAAGGATTCGGGAAAGCGCGGTTCGGATGCCGCGTCTGTCGACGGCTGCTTGAAATTCCAGTCGAAGAGGGTCTCGGCCTTGACCGTGGGACAGCGACTCGCGTCGAGTTCCTGGAGGCAACACCCCTCCGAACGGGTCAACTTCTTCAAAAACTGCGACAGCTCTCCCGATTCGAGCGCCAGGCAATCGTTGACAAAAAGCTGTCGCAAACGGGGCACGGGATTCGGGAGTTCGGTCAAACCTTCACAACCTCCCAGATCGAGGACCTGAAGGTTTTGCGGCAGGTCGGGAAGTGTGGTCAGCGCTTTGCAGCCGCGCAGGTCGAGGCAATCCAGCGCCTCGGGCAACGTCGGCAAGTCGATAAGGTTTTCCACCTGCCAGAGATGCAGGTGCGTCAGGTTTTTGAAGCGCTCTGCGAAATCCCCCGGCAGGGGCTGCGGCAGCGACACCCGTTTGGCATCATCCGATCGGTTTGGCGGTCGGCCAATCACAATCCGGCGAACGTTGGGGTCAGCCCGCCAATCGACCGGCCTACCGTCGTGCCAGGTTTGGCCGTCGGACGAAAACAATGCCGTGCCATCACTCGTCTCGTGCGAACGGTTCATGCGACCCACTTCCCCAGTCGAGTTCAATTCCAACAATCCTGAAAATCGTGTGAATCCGGTTTCAATTTCTGATCGCCACCACAGTCTTGAGGCGCGCGATCAAGGGTCGCGAGCGTCGCCAGGGGGGATTGCGCGATGCCGCAGGAAAGAGGTCGCGCCTTGCGTGCCGGCCTCCCTGTCTGGACTTGTGGCACGACACGGACCGGGGAACAGACAGACCCGGAACCCCTGAGACCTGCCGCGATACACGGGCCTCCCCCTGTGGCGATACGCCGCCCGACAGACCCTGGCCGAATTGCCCCAGGACCCTCCGCGGACCACGCGTCGGACGTTACCGCTACCATCCTGTACGGAACCCTCCGGGTCGCGCACCCCATCGACGCGCACTTTGTACGCATCCGCGTTGTATACATCTGAGCACCATTCCCAC
>JAPLOC010000218.1:11736-12349 GCA_026692825.1 Planctomycetota bacterium
CATTCCCACACGTTGCCGTGCATGTCGTGCAGCCCATACGCGTTCGGTTTCTTGCACCCAACCGGGTGAGTCGTCGAATTGGAATTGACATCGTACCACCCCGCCGCCGCCAACGCGCTTTCGCCGTCTCCCGTGTGAAACTCGGTCTCGGTCCCCGCGCGCCACGCGTATTCCCATTGCGCCTCGGTCGGCAACCCGGCTGCAAACTCGTTCAAACCGGGCGGCCAAGTGACCTGCGAGCGGTCATTCAACCAGGCACAGTACTCCATCGCCTCGTCCCAAGTCACCTGCTCCACCGGCCGCCGCAGATCTCCTGGAAATCCATTTTCATGGGCGTGGTTCCACACCGCGTATTGCCCCTGGGTCACCGGGTATCGCCCCAGATAAAACCCGTGGGTGATTTTCACAAGGTGGATTGGCTCTTCATCAGAATGCTCGCCGCGCGACCCCATGTGAAATTCCCCTGCTGGAATCCATTGGAACTCCAGATCGACTTCAGAGGGGAGTTGAAGTGTCACCGCGGGGGGTAGGGAATTGTTCACGACGGATTTGTCACAAGTGAAACCTGGTTCCGCAGCCAACAAGCGGCGGGGGGGGATTATACAAAACACGG
>JAPLOC010000219.1:0-6172 GCA_026692825.1 Planctomycetota bacterium
CGCGCAACTGTTCGGGCACAGCAGTTCCCGTACTCCCGCCCCTGCCGCCGCTTCCCGCGATAGCGACATCAATCGCGAACTCGCCGACATTTATCGGCGGAACGGGCGCGAGATGCCCGACATGCCAGCCGACTCCGACGACGTGGCCACTCCCCGATCGGCGTCGTCGCGCAATGCCCGGGCGGAAGTCCCGGCACGCGTTTCGCAACCCAAACCCGGCTTCTTCGGCAAACTGTTCGGCAAGGGGCGACAGGCTCCCGCTCCCGAAGATGAGGCTCCTCCCGAACCGCGGCGTCGCCTGTTTGGTTCGCGTTCGCAGGCCGACGCGGACGCCAAGGCGGCCGCCGCTAAGAAGATCGACCCCAAGACCGGGAAAAAGAAGAACTCCGAACTGCTCGACCCAAAAGAACTGGAACCCTTGCCCCCCCGGTCGGCTGACGCGACGGGTCGGCGCAACACCCTGTCGGCGCCCAAGTCGTCCCGTGAAGGGGCGGTCCGACGTGAACCAGTCGGTCTGCAACCTGCCGAACAATTCCCCGACGCAGAAGCGCGTCCCAAGTCGCGACCCGGGGTCGTTCCTCCGTCGCCTGATGACGAAGACGGTTTCTTTGGCGACCCCAAAGAAGATGCGGACGGCGACTCGCTCGATCTGTCTGCCAATTCGCCCCCCAGTCGGCAACGTGGACCCGAAAGCCGCTCGGTGGCTGCGAAGGGCGGGAGTCCCCGCAAGCCCGTCGACGAGGAGTTCGGCTTCACCGAACCGAGGGAAGCGGCGGACGAAGAGAGTTTGGACGAGCCTGCCGACGGCGATGTTCCGGGCGCGGCCCGATCTGAGGCCGACGTCGCCGTGACCGCGCCTCCCGAGGACGAGCCGTTCGAGTCGGCGTTTGATTCCCCCTACACCGGGGCCAAGATCTCGCCACGCGAGGTCGAATCCCAGCGAGTGGAGGCTGCCGACACGCCGGTGGCCCGATTGGGGGCCACGACCCGTTCTGCCTCCCCGGCACCTTCGAAAGCCACTGGCACGGTGAACCGTGGCACCGTGTCAAATTCCCCGAAGCAATCCACCGTCGTGGCGAAAGCACCCGCCGCCGACCAAGATGACACGCCTCCGTCGGCACTGATCGATGAGACCGACGTGCCGCCCAGCAAATCAGCACGACCCGTGGCGACTCCGGTTGAACGGATTCCCGCGAAGGAACAACGAACGGCTCTCAAACCGGTCTCACAAAAGTCCGGAACTGCGGAGACCGACTTCGACTCCGCACCGGGAAGGTCCGTAGCGAAGGCGATGCGTCCCCAGCGCGGCAGTTCGACTTCGCAGGTGGGATTGATGGGCTATTGCCCCGTCACATTGAAAGACACCCGACAGATGGCCCAGGCGTCTCCAGAATTCGCCTCGCAGTTTGGCGGCCGGCGCTATGAGTTCGCCTCGGCTGAGGCGAAGCAGGCATTCGACGCCAATCCCCGCCGCTATCTGCCGGCGATGAACGGCCAGGATGTGGTGCGGCTCTCGCAAGGAGAACGCGGAATCGAGGGAACACTCGACCACGCAGCCTGGTACCGGGGCAAACTGTACCTGTTCGCCAGCGATGAAACACTGCAGGTCTTTGTGAACAGCCCCAGCGATTTTGTGTCGTTCCCGTAGAATTTCCGACGGCCGACACATACTTGAGTCGCAACCGGATTTGGATTCCAGGATTTTTCTCCGATGCCCCCGAGCGTGACCTACACCCCCGGCCCCGACCTGCGGACCGTTCGCACCGGCGACGGCAAGATTCTCGCGGTTCCTGCGGATTGGGAACTTCTGCCACCCGGTGACCCAGGTCTGACCCGGCGGGTCAAAGCGGCGGGTCCGCACTTCGCGGTTCAGGAGAAGGTGGGACGCAAGCTTTTCTCGCGCGGCGTGTGGGCACCAGCGGCGACCATCGCCCGGATCCAGGCCGACCTGGACGTGGAACGTTCGACCGAGCAATACGCCCGCAAACAGGAATTGGCCGCCAAACGGCGGGACAAGGCGCAAACCGCGTATGTCGAGGACTTTTTCGGGGCGGTCGTGGCATTTCTGGCCTTCGATCCAAAGTATGCCGGCCTGGCCCAACGGCTGGCGACCGCAGTCACCACGCATGCGACACCTGTTGGCAGCGGAACCGTCGCGCGGACCGAGCGCATTCCGATTGCACAACGGGCCGAGGCGGCCGTCATCGCGTGGATGCGGCATCAGACAACCGGATACGACTCACTCAAGATTCCACGGATCCGGGGGGAACGCCGGGAGGTACGACGGATGCTCGCGCGGCGATCGCACGAGTTGCTTGAGCGATATCGCAGGGGAGAAGCGATTCCGGCGAACTGTCCGTTGAAAGTCGCGTTGGGTACAGCCGAGATTTCCTGATATCGACGCCACGCGACATTTCGGCAACCGCGTCGGACTGGCCGGTTCCTCGAGGTGCACGCCCCGCTCGTGTCCAGATTTCGCTTGAATCGGGGTTGGACTGTCCGTCATAATTTCCGGTCAGGTGATGTCAGTCTCGATCTTCAAAAAATTCGACCGGCCCATGAACCAACAGTCAAAGAACTGGGGAAGAGCGGAATGGCAAGTCTTTAGTGGCTGTTGTGTCGTGTTTTTGTCGATCCTGGGTGCTGCGGTCTGGCAAGCCGTGGCTCCTAGTTTTCCAGGAAGTCAACCACCGGCTAACCGAGAAGCCCCCCCGCGAGTCGAATTGGCGCAGCCCGACTCCCCCGCACCCACTCCCCTGGAGGAGCGCGCTCCCCTTCCTCCATCGGAGGAGCTCGTGGTGGGTGAGCCTGCCCGTCCCGAAAGGCCGGCTGACGACCGGCCTCGGGAACCTTCCGGGAATCCGGACGAGAGTCCGTCAATCACGGCGGACGAACCCGACGCCTCCTCGTCTGAAATCGCGAGCGACGAAAGTGAGTCCACCCCGAACGTAGCGGACTCCACCGAACCACCGATCTCGCTGGATGATCTTCGCGAACATTGGCTCGCTCGTTTCGATCCCGCCGACGACGTGCAACTCGCCGCCGAGCGAGAGGCGCTTATCGCAGGCGAACGGCACAACAAAAGCACCGAGCCGGCGACGCAATCGCGGATCAATCTGGCGATCCGTGAGTATGTGGCCAAAGGATTTCGAGAAGAGTCGCGGTCCGAGGACGAAGTCGACGAGGCGCTCGGCCGGGCGCGTAAGGCCGCAGCGGGAGATCCGCGTCTTGAGTTCGCCGAGGGGCTGGTGGCGCAGCGACAGGGAAAAATCGACGCCGCTCTAGCGAGGTTTCAACGGGCGGCCGATGGAAAATTCCTACCGGCGGCCTTTGCCTGGTTGGCTTTCCACGACGAAATTGGTCAGCCGGATGATGGGCGGACCCTGACCGGCATCCGCCGGATTGTGCTGCAGTTGAGCCAGGAGCCTGCCGGCCTGACACCAACGTCGATGCAGTACTTCGCCCGGGAACTGGGAGGTTATCGCGAGTGCATCGGCGCGTGCCGGAATTCAAACGAGTTCAATGAGAAATTGAAGGCGATCGATGAATTGGTGGCCGAGCGCTGGTCCACCAATCTCGTGGAATCCTGGAATTTGGGACGCGACCGTATCGCGTCGAGTCGGCAGCGATTGGTCCGACTTTAACAAGCCGACTCCGAGTCACTGGCAAGCGTCGTTCGTACGCACCTGGATCATTTGAACGCCGGCTTGACCGCCGCCGAAAAGGAAGCAGCTCAGTCGGAAGACGAGTTGAATGACTCGAAGTCCGAAGAGGAATCGGCGGGAAAGCAGTTGCTCGCCGCCATTCGAAAGGACCAGACCCATGCGAAGGCGCTCGTCCGGCAGGGCGCTCTGCTCCGGCAGGATTCCAGATCATTGTCGATTCCCCGCAAGACCGCGCAGCGCATCATTGGCACCCGCAGGGTCCGCCGGCGCGTCAAAGGGAGCCGTTCCGGGAAGAACGGTGACAGAACAGAATACGAAACGGTGGAAGAACCAATCTATGAGTGGTATGAACCCGACAACGTCCGCGACGAGCGATTGCAACGTCTTGCCCGGGTCGAACAACAGCTCCGCGAGGTGGGGTCGGCCCATGCGGGGCTGATCCAGAACATTCGCACGGCGGAGGAGGAACGCAAGCGGTTGAAACTCGACACCAAGCAAGACAGTCAGGAGTTTCGCGGGCGTCGCAATCGTCATTCGCAATTGAAGGAGACGATCGAAGAAGTTTCGATTCACGCTCCGACGCCAGAGAACATCGACCGCTGGATGAGCGATCCAGGCTACTGGGTCCGGTTTGAGCCGGAACAATGGAAGGACCGCCTGATGAGTGTCCTCAAGTGAGGCCGGCGTGAAGTCGGGGAAACTGCACGGTGAGTCGGCTGGTCGATTGTGAAATTGCCAAGACCTTGCAGGCGCCGTTTTCTCCTTAGTGCTTCGTGGGCCAGTTCAAATGCCGATGCAGAAACCGAAACGTTCCCTCTCCGTGGATCGTGTGCGGTCCGTCAAAAAACTCGATCTCCGCTCGGTCGCCAATCTTCAGCAGATCGTAATGTCGGCGGACTTTGCCGAATTCGCCGGCCACCCATTCCGTCGGCTGTCCCCCGTCGCGATGCCCGGCCTCCACCATGAATGGTCGCGGCGACATCAACAGCGCCAGTTCGGCATAACTGGCGACGTGCGCCATGTTCCACTCGGGAATCTCATGCTCGATTGTGAACAAATAACTGAACGGTTCCTCGTTCGAGGCGATCGTACGGACCCAGTCTGTGAAGTCCCCAGAACAAATCGACAGGCAGTACCCGTCGACCAGCGGCGGGACACGCATCGCGGTCTTCCCGCCGTACGACAGTCCATAAAATCCAATCCGCCGCGCGTCGACACAGTCGAGTGTCGCCAGCCAGTCCAGCGTCGTGGCGTGCTGCGCGATGATGTAGCTGAACAGCGTCCGCTGCAGAGGGTGCGACATCCTTTGCAGGACGCGAAAGTTCTCCCCACCACGACAGGGATTCTGCGGGGCAAAGACCAGAAATCCGCGCCGGGCCAATTCGTCGGCGAACGCTTTGTAGTAGCCGAACGGTTTTGGGTCGCGGGAAATCGTGTCCATCGGCACTCCTTCGAGTCCATGCTGACAGACCACCAGGGGACGCTTCTCGCCCGGTTTCAGATCCTTGGGCAGCAACAGAATTCCCGCCGCGATCACGTCGTCGGCGACGTCCAAAACAACTTCGTATCCCGTGTAGGCGTCGGTTTCCAGAACAACACGGGAGCGGGGTTTCACCGGCTGTGGCGACACTGGCAGTCGGCCGATCAGTTCGTCGTGAACCCAGTCGCGTAGCGCTCCGCGCGATTGCTCCCACTCGGCAACCGTATTCCAATTCACTCGCCACTTGCCGTCGCGCGTCTGGTGACCCTGTCGCAACACGCTCTGCACATGAACCTGGAGTTCGTCCATCTGCCTTCGCTGCCGGGCGGAACTGTCGAACAGACTCACTTCCGATTGCGCGACCACGTCGCGCCGCCAGGGACGGAGCGGAGCATCCACAACAATCCCCAAACCCGCCGCGAACTGTCGGATTGCCGACTCCGAACCCGGGGAGTTCTGCCCCGTCTCACCGCTCTGGGCCAAGATCAGTTCCTGCGACTTCCCCGCGCGCTCGTAGAACCCTTGTGCCAGGTTGTATTCCCGCTCCACTGAGCCGAGATCGATGGCGGCGATTCGTCCGGGGGCGGCGCTCTCCCGACGACCGTTCCGCCCCGGCGGAGGACCGGCGACCAGGGGAACACCGCACGCCTCAATCACCAGTCGTCGCGGCGCGACCAAGCCGGCCAGATCCGCATCGCCAAACTCTGTCAGCAGTCCCCAGACGTCGCGGTAGATTGGTTCCTGCCAGACCCCTTCCCGTTCCTGGAAATAGCCACTGACGAGACACGATTGAATCCGGGAATCGATCGCTGCGGAATAGAGGGCGAGTAGTCCCCCTTCCCCGATCCCCGCGACTCCGATGGGAAAGAGGCCGCGCGAGGTTGATTTCGCGTCGCGATTCGCGAACTGTTCCAGGAGGTCGACCGCAGCGAGTGTCTTTTGGACTTCATAACCGACAATATGCCGCCCGACCTCGAACGCCTGCCTCTGGATAAACTCGCGGTGCGGCTGATTCGGGTAACCGACG
>JAPLOC010000219.1:6223-6598 GCA_026692825.1 Planctomycetota bacterium
CTGATTCGTGTAACCGACGCGGGGGTGCCCCGAATGCTCATCACTCCGGCTGATCAAGGTGGGAATCGCCACCAGACTCCCCGACGCCGCCAATCGCCGCACGAACTGTGTGGATTCGGAAAGGTCCCCCTCAAGGCCGCACAACGCCTCAGGGGACCAATCTGCATCCGGCAGAACGACAACCCCGGATCGGGGATTTTCAGGAACAAGCAGTAAACCCTCGGCTGAGACGCCAGTCAGAACCGGCCAGCGAACCGTGTGGACAGTGACTCCGTCACAGGTGGCGACTACCGATGAACGCTCCACGGTCGAGAGCAATTCGAACCGGTGGCCAGCCGTTGCAGACTGGGTCACGCGCGGATCGACAACGCCAAT
>JAPLOC010000219.1:6619-11877 GCA_026692825.1 Planctomycetota bacterium
TTCTTCTCATCCGTGATTGCATCCGCTTCACGCCGCGCCGCGCGATTGTCTTTGGCTTTTGACAACTCGCGCAGGCAGAACCGCCGCAAACCGGCAATCATGACTTCGTCGAGAGGTTCTTTTGTCGTCAACAACGACGTGCCGGGCAGAGCGCCGTCGTTTGTTTTGCTGAGGGAAGTCGTGGGATCCCTCCGCGCCTGCGCCGAGCAATTGTCCTCCAGCAGTATGACCAGCAGCACGGAGAGAAGTCGGATCCAACATCGTCGGTCACACATCGAAACCTCTCGGGAGGATGAAGAGGATGGACAGGATTGCCGAGGCGAATGTCGATCGTGGGGATTGGGAGTTTTGCGATCTCAGCCACTTTTCCAGAGAGCAGGAATGGCGAGCAACTCCATCCTGTTCATCCCTTTCATCCTCTTCATCCTGTCAAATTCTTTCCGTCCGTCGTACGCACTCTCAGAGCGGCACAACCACATTCCGCAGCTCGGCTTCTCGTCCCACTCGCTGCGTTCGCTGGCCATGGCACCCAACTTAGCCTCCAAGCGGGCCGTTGTATTAAAGGCGGGGCGTGTGGACCGAAATCCACAGACCCCATCCGGCTCATGGGCTGCCGATTTAGCAGCGACGACGCTCCGCGGCGTCGCTCCGGCGGCGGCAAACACGCGACCGGATCGACTCAACCGAGAGCCCCCTCGCCCGGATGGTGAATCAGATCGGCAGCTCGAATCGAGTGCAACGTCGCGTTATCGCCCGCACGGAGTACGACTTCGGCGGACTTACAGGGACTACCTTTTGGCGGTCTTCGGTCCCCGCACCTGCAGCAGCACGTTCACGCCCTTCTTGTTCGACAGCACAATGTCGGGAGCCTTGTCTCCGTTCAGGTCCGCGATCGCAAACTGCGTTCCGACTCCCGATCCAACGCTTTCCGGAATCACGTGCGGCGTGAATGTGGGGGCCGAACCCTTTTTGCGTTCGATATCGAACCAGATGATGACGGGGTCTTCTTCAGGCCGAACGTCCCCCTTGGGACCATGCGCCCACCAGCGTTTACCGGTCACCAGCTCCTTGTCTCCGTCGCCGTCGAGATCGACAAAGTGCAGGGCATGTGTCTGGGTGACCGCTTCGCTGATCAGGTGATACTGAAACTTCGGCTCGTCGCCGCCGAGATTCTCAAACCACCAGATTCCGACTCCATGGGCAGCACTCATCAGGATGTCGGCGTCGCCATCCAGGTCGAGGTCATCGGTGTACAAGTCCGACGCGGGGAGATACCCCGGCTTGCCATCGGGGGTGAGGTTCAGCGGGTGCCACTTCCACGTTCCTTTGCCAAGCTGTTCTTTCGCCGGCCCTTCCCACCATCCATGGGGAATCAGAATGTCGGCCCGGCCGTCGCGGTTGACGTCACCCACTCCCAGCCCGTGGTAATAGCGAAACGTTCCCAGCGGGAACTTGTCGGCGGGCGTTCCCTCGGGAACTTTTTCCACTTTGTCAGTGTTGATCGCGACGAATTTCCACTTCTTATAGACCTCGTCCCCCTTGGGAATCTCAAGATATCCCACCAGTCCCTCGGCCTCAGACGCCATGACCAGGTCGGGCTTTCCATCGCCAGTCACGTCGAGAAACTGCGGCGTCTCATTCGCCGCGCTGTGCCAGATCTCGTGCTGCTTCCAGTTCCCCGCAGCCCCTTTGGGGTTTTCGAACCAATAGCAGGGAATGCCGGGGAAATCGATGCAAATCACATCGGTCCAGCCATCACCATTGAGGTCGTACGCGAAGTCGGCGAAGCTGTTGCTGTAGCCACCCGAACCGTCGCCGTAGTCCTTCTGTTCGCGAATCGCGTGATACGTCCAGGTGGGGGCTTCGTACCATCCCAGGCCGTGGATGAGGTCCGGCTTGCCGTCGCGATTCACGTCGGCGACCGCGATTCCCTCGGAACGGAACTTGTCGTCGATCTTCAGCCGTTTCCAGCCCAGATCCTCGGCCTGCGCCACACAGGCGAGACCACACACGCACATTGCCGTCAACCACGCACGCATCGAGCGCATCGAAAAACTCCCGTTCACGTTCGTTGAAAGAGCCGCTCCATCCCCGGGGTGGATGAAGCGGCGAAACCGTCTCGGGTGATTATTCAGCGGCAACGCAGACGTCGCAACCCAATCCGCCCTGCGGATGTTGACTTTGGAGCGGCGACGCTCCGCGGCGTCGCTTAGGTTTTGGGACCCGCGAAGCGGAACCAAAACCGACTGTGGCAGACACGCGGTCAAATCGGCGATCTCGACAGTCCCCTGGCGGACGTGGGCGGTACGAGGCCGCTCGACGCGACTGGATTCAGCAAACTTGCGCAGGAGATAGGCAGTTGCCCATTGATGGATGTCGACCGCCAGCCGCGCGGTTCACCCCGTACGGAGAGAGAAATTCCGAATTCGCGGGGAATTTCTGCCGTCGGCTGTAGGCTAGCGGGCTGGGATCAGAAGGCGGCACGCAATTCGCGAACACATCCCCCGCTCGCGCTCCGTCGCGATCTCCTTCGCAACCGCAACTGGACATACACGCACCATGCCCGCTGACAGCGCAACCGTCGATTCGCCTGAACTCGACGTTCTCAATACCGAAGCGTCCCTGCTTTTGGCACTTGAAGAGATCAGCCACTTGGTCTCCCAGGCGCAAGCCCCCGTCGCGACGCTGAACCAAATCGTCGGTCTCATTCAACACCGGTTTTCCACCGACGTCTGCTCGGTCTACCTGCTCACCCCCGATCGTTTGAATCTGGAGTTGGCCGCGACGATCGGACTCAGTCCAGAATGTGTCGGCGCGTTGCGGATGGGACTCAACGAAGGACTCGCGGGGCTGGTCGCGCAGGAACTCAAACCGGTTTCCGTGGACAATGCGTCGAAACACCCGCGGTTCAAGTATTTTCCCGAGGCGGGAGAGGATCCCTACAACACGTTCCTGGGGATCCCGCTGTTCGACCGGGGGGTGCTGCAAGGAGTGCTGGTTGTCCAGACGGTCGAGTCAAAGTCGTTCTCTGAGGACGATCTGCGGATGTTGCAGGCGTCGGCGGCGCAACTGGGGCCGCTTCTCAGTTCCATCCGGACACTGGAACAGCACGTCGTGCCGGCCTATGAACGGCTCTGGTCCCTCGCCCGCAACCTCTGGTGGTGCTGGGATGCCGATGCCGTCAGCATCTTTCGCGATCTCGACCCGAATCGGTGGACGGAAGGGGAACATAGCCCGGTCTCACTGCTGACCCAGACCGCCCGCGATCAGCTTTCCCAAAGGATTTCTGGGGGAGTACTTCACAGCCGACTCCAAAACGCCTGTCATCGGCTCGAGGAATACCTCAAGTCGCAAGTGACATGGGGTTCGAAATTCGCGGGGATTCTGCGGGCACATCCGGTCGCCTATTTCTCCGCGGAATTCGGGCTGCACGAATCGATTCCAATTTACTCCGGCGGCCTGGGAGTGCTGGCGGGCGATCACGTGAAAAGCGCCGCCGACCTGGGTGTCCCCCTGGTCGGGGTGGGGTTGTTCTATAAAGAAGGCTACTTTCGACAGCGACTCAGTCACGAGGGATGGCAGGAGGAAAACTACCTCAACGTGCGTCCCGAAATGCTGCCGGTCGAGCTGGTGCGGAAACCCGACGGCCAGCCGGTTCGGGTGAGCGTCGAAACCCGACACTGCACGATTCTGATTCAAGTCTGGAAAGTCTGCGTCGGGCGGTGCATGCTGTATCTGCTCGATTCGGATGTTGAGGGGAATCAGCCGGATGACCGGGCGCTGACCGCCCGATTGTATGGTGGCGACCATCGGGTGCGAATCCGGCAGGAGCTGATTCTGGGAGTCGGCGGATACCGGGCGTTGCGGGAATTGGGAATTCGGCCCGGTGTCATTCATATGAACGAAGGGCACAGCGCGTTCGCCGCCCTGGAAGTGACCCGGCAACAAATGGTCGCCGAGGGGATCGGATTTGACGAAGCGGCGCAAAACGTTGCCTCGCACGCCGTCTTCACGACACACACCCCGGTCCCCGCGGGGCACGACCGCTTTGGCGGCGAGTTGATGGAAGAGCATCTTGGCCCGCTCCGCGACAGTCTGGGACTCTCATACGATGGCCTCATGGCGCTCGGGCGGGTACACCCTCACAATCATGGAGAAGACTTTTGCATGACGGTGCTGGCGCTGAAACTGTCGCGACGCCGGAACGCTGTCTCTTCACTCCACGGCCACGTTTCCCGGGCGATGTGGACCAGCCTTTACCCCGGCCGTGGCGTCGAAGCGGTGCCAATCGGCCACATCACGAATGGAATTCACGTCCATTCCTGGCTGGCGCATCCGATCCGCCAGGTCTACGACCGGCACCTCGCCCCCGACTGGAAACGCAGGACGGGGGAACAGTCGACCTGGGAACCGGTCGCCAATATCGACGATGCCGAGATCTGGGAAACGCATCAGACGCTCAAGTACGAACTGCTGGAGTTCGTTCGGCGACATTTGGCGAAACTTGGCGCGCTGCGGCATGAACCAGCCGCACTGGTTCAGCAATACCGCCGGGCGCTCAGTATGGACACACTGACCATCGGCTTCGCGCGGCGGTTCGCGACCTACAAGCGGGCCGCGCTGCTCTTCAGCGACATCGACCGCATCGAAGCGATGGTGAACGACCCCCGGCGTCCTGTGCAGCTTGTCTTCGCGGGGAAAGCCCACCCGCGTGACGAACCGGGGAAGGCGATTCTGCAACAGATCGCGCGGTTGACCCACGACAAGCGGTTCATGGGGAAAATCGTGTTTGTCGAAGATTACGACATCGACACCTGTCGGCACATGGTGCAAGGGGTCGACGTCTGGCTGAACACCCCCCGTCGACCGCTGGAAGCGTCGGGGACCAGCGGACAGAAAGTGGTGCTGAACGGCGGCCTCAATCTGTCGATTCTCGACGGCTGGTGGGCCGAGGCGTACGACGGTCAGAACGGGTTCGCGATTGGTGCGGGCGAGACACACACCTCCACCGAATTGCACGATTCGCGCGATGCCAAGTCGCTGTACGAAGTGCTGGAGAAAGAAGTCGTGCCATTGTTTTATGACCGCAACGGCAGCGGTCTGCCCCACGGATGGATCGCCCGCATGAAACGTTCCATTGTGACGCTGGGATGGCGGTTCAGTGCCGACCGCATGGTGATGGACTACGTGCAGAAATGCTATCTGCCGGCGGCGGGTGGCGTGTCGAGCGCGATGGATTTTCAGTGAACTCGGACCCC
>JAPLOC010000220.1:0-11249 GCA_026692825.1 Planctomycetota bacterium
ACCGGTATTTTCGGCAAGTGGCATCTCGGGGACGAACCCGATCGCTGGCCCGATAAACGGGGCTTCCACGAGATGTTCATTCACGGTTGTGGTGGTATCGGGCAGTCGTACCCCGGCAGTTGCGGCGATGTGCCGGGCAATTCGTACTTCGACCCGACCATTCTGCACAACGGAACGTTCGAAAAGACCCGGGGATATTGCACCGATGTCTTTTTCTCGCAGGCGACGCGCTGGATCGAAACGGTCAAGGAGGCCGACCAGCCGTTCTTCTGCACCATCGCCACGAACGCCCCGCACGGTCCGCTGCATGTGCGGCCCGAAGACGAAACGCGGTATGCCGACAAGGTCGCGCAGCCGAGCGTCGCCAAGTTCTTCGGCATGATCGCGAACATCGACGACAACGTCGGCAAGCTGCTCGATAAACTCGATCATTGGGGACTCGAGAAAGAGACGCTGGTGATCTTCATGAACGACAACGGCGGGACCGAAGGGGTGAAAGTCTATAACGCCGGCATGCGTGGGCAAAAGGTGACTCCCTGGCTGGGAGGAACCCGGGCGTCGTCGTTCTGGAGATGGCCGGGGACGCTGTCTCCTGCGGATTGTGGCCGTCTGGCAGCTCACGTTGACTTCTTCCCAACGCTCGCCGAGATCGCCGGCGTCACGCTCACGGGCGAAGTGGCGAAACAGGTCGAAGGACGCAGCCTGTGGCCGCTCCTGAAAAACCCCAACGCCGAATGGGCCGACCGGACGCTGTTCACGCACGTCGGCCGCTGGCCGAAGGGGGATCCGGTCGACGATCACAAGTACGCCGGCTGCAGCGTGCGGACAACCCGCTGGCATTTGGTGTCACCCGAGGGGGGGAAACCGTCGGGGTGGCAATTGTTCGATGTGCAGGCCGACCCGGGGGAGACGACGGATATCGCCGACAGTCACCAGGACGTCTTAAGGAAACTCGACCACGAGTATGACGGCTGGTGGAGTTCGCTCCCTCCGTACCTGGTGAACGAAGATGCGGTTCCGCCGGGGGTGAATCCCTACAAAACGCTCTACGAACTCCAGGTGGGGAAAAACAAACCGTGACCGATGTTGCCGGCCGCTCTTGTGTGTTGCCCGGTGATTTCAGTTCAAGGACGGTGAGCAAGGAGTAGAGACCTGAAGCTCCCACGTTTCCTGAGCGGTCAAGCGGTGGAACTGGTCATCCTCCCAGGCCAGGAGTGACACCCATCCATTGGAGACCAGGTTTCGCACCACGGAATGCTTCTCGATAATCCGCCGAATCGAGGTGCGTGGAGCGTCAATGACGACCAGCAGGCGGAGCGGTTCATGTTGCAGTTTTTCGCCATCATGAACCGACTGCCACGGGAGGC
The DNA here is from genome assembly GCA_026692825.1 of Planctomycetota bacterium. GTDB lineage: Bacteria > Planctomycetota > Planctomycetia > Planctomycetales > Planctomycetaceae > UBA10511. Next base: position 1,368 of record JAPLOC010000220.1, read on the forward strand.
CGGTCATCAGGTCGCCGCCGTTCCCCTGGAGTACTCCAAACTGGCCGACCACGTTGTGGAGCAGTTTGTTTCCGCTGCCTAACGCGACGGGATCGACTGCCGAGGCGTAGTACTGCAGATTGATCCAGTTGGCGACGACCATGGGCGCGGTCATGATCAATTCCAGCACCTTGAGGTCCGGGTCGAGGCGGTGGTCGTAACTGTGAAGGAACGAGCGGCCACCCAGATTCAGCGCGTGTGTTCGCGATCGGGGAGCGGCGATGAACGCGGCGTTACCGGCGAGTCCCCATTCCGGCCGAACCTCGGCCCAATCATGACCCCGTTCCATGATCTCCTCGGGACTTGCCGCATTCAACCGGGGGGATCGTTCCATCCGGGAGAGTCGTCCCGCTTCGTGCATCCAGAGTTCGATTTGGTCGAGATCGACATAGTGCGACGCGGGGACGAGGTGTCGATCACACACGTCGATCTCGTCGGTTGTCGTGTTGTGAAGCGCGGCGACGAACCAGGTGTCGGCCGGGATGTCGATTCCCCGGGCTGCCAGTCCGATTCTCACGTCCGGATCATTCAGCAGCGCCGCGGCGACGCGCGCGTTCGGCTCTCCCGAGTGTCCCCCGCACGCGCCGCAATCCAGGCTGGCCCGGTACGGGTTGTTGGTGACTTCCGACGCATGCCCGCCGGATGCGACGACCCGCGCGAATCCACGCGTGACACCGAGAATCGAGGTCAGGCCCCAGGCAGAGTGCCTGCGATTTGGTCAGGCCGTCGGTGTTCGCGGTCAGGGACGACCGGGTCCATCGCAAGGAGTCGGCGAGCAGTTTGCCGGCGTAGGACAATCCCAGCGATTCGACAAACGAAAAACACGAAGTCGCGGATTTTTGGAACGAGTTCCATAACGCTCGCGACCACCGGAGACTGTTCCGCTTGCGGAGGATCTCACTCTCGTCGTGGGGGGTGAGACCGCGAACTCGTTCATGAATCTGAAAGCCCGGCCGCAACAGAACAGGACACTGTGCGGCTCCATTTTCGAAACCGAGTGGTACGTATTCCAGCGCCATTCCGAAGAAGCCCGCGAAACCGAATGTCTCGATGGCGTCGTCGACCGATTCCAGATGACGCCGCATCACTTCGGAACGGACGTCGATGCAGAAGACCATTTGCAGAGATTTGCGTGAAGTGGGCCACCGCGTCGCGGAATGAGAAGCGAGTTTCGCGACCAGGTCCCGACGGTAGACTTGTTCCGCCGCCACCTGAAGCGTGTGGCGGCCCAGCACATCTGGCGTTGGAGTTTGTGGCGTGTCCGCGGGCCACAGAGGGAGAGGCCGGGGAAGTTCCGAGGTTTGTGCCAGCGCCACATCATATGCCAATCGGATCGCCACCAGCCCAACCAGATCGTCGCACACCTGCCCGGCGGATTCCGCTTCGCGCACCCGGTACCGCAAATACGAAGCCCACCCGGCGACGGAAAAGACTTCACAGAGCAGGAACAGGCTCCAGTGCGAGAGGGGGACACCCAGAGTGACAAGCAGCTCGGGGAGCGCCTGGTGCGAATCCGCGGGGAGCGTTTTGACGAACTCCCGGAATCCCACCAAGCCGAGCTGGTCCATGCGCCAACTCAGTTGCGCCGCCTCACGCCAGGCGGTGTACAAAGGAACGTCGTTCCAGGGACCGACCCAGACGGCCTGACCTTCGTCGTAATGCGATGCGCAATGTCGGGTGATGTCGTTGATGATGTGACTCGACCAGGTTGTTCCCCGGAGCTGATCCACCACTTCCGCCACCGTATGAAACCGGGAGTTGTCTTCAAGTTCCGACTGGCTGTCCTTGTTCCACCAGTCCGTGAATTCCGTGAGGTCGAATTCGCCGTACAATTCCGGATGATCGGTCTGGCACTGCGCGTGGGCTGTCTGGAGATCCGCCAGGGAGAGCCTGCCGGTTTCGAAAAGGTTTCGAAAATGGTCGCGGGGCATCAACAGGTCACAGTTCCGCACATGGCTGAGGAACCGAGTGCCACTCAGAAACGACTTATCAGCCAGTCCGAGACAGGGATTCACAGCGACATAGTCGCGCAGCGGCCAGAGTGGCGGAACGATCGCGTGAAGATCTTTCAGGGCCTGGTTCAACGCCAATGAGGTCGCGTCTGACGGTGGTTTGGTGTCGATCATGACGGGATTTTGCAGGCTGGAGTACCGCGTTGTTGTGGACATTCGAATCGCCGCCTTTTGGGTTGTGAGAGAGTGCGCCGGGGTTTGAAGCCGGGACTAGTGATCAGGGAACCGGTGCCGACTGGCCATAGACCCAGGCGGTCAGCCGTCGTGCGGGGATGTCTATGTAGAAACCATTCAACGCGTGGACATACAAGGCCCGCATCCAGGGGCGATGAGCCAGTGGCCCCGCGAGTGACTGGAGCGCGAAAACCCCGATGACACCGTGAACCGCCAGCAGAAGGACCGCGGTGTCCAGTGCGGACGGGGCCAATGTGTGGTGCGAGATGGAGCTGACGACCACGTGATCCATGGCGAGAAAAGCGACGCAATACGCGACCGTGACGAAACACGCGATCGCGACACCGCGAACAGCCATTCCCAGGATCTTTGAGGCGAAGGCATTCCACAAATACTGGGTGAGAGCCAGAATCAGAACCAGTCCGAGTACGACGCCACCCGGTTTGTTCAGGAGATCGATGCCGACCGCGTGAAAGATTCCCGGGACGATCCCGCACGCGATGGTCGCCGCACCGCAAAAGTACACCAGGCTGCGGTCGGTCGCAGGGGGACTGATCTGGACAGACGCGTTTCGTTTGGCGGCGTCCAGGACACTTCCGCAGCGAAGGAAGGCATGCGCCTTGTAGGCGGAATGAGCCACGATGTGTAACAGGGCGGCGGAAAACGCGCCGAGTCCGCACTGGAGCATCATGAACCCCATTTGCGCAATGGTGGAGTATGCGAGCGATCGTTTGACGCTGGACTGCGTCAGCATGACGACGCTTCCCAGAACGGCTGTCGCTCCGCCGATCAGTGCGAGGAGATCGAGCGCGATGGGGGACAGCGACACGAGCGGACTGAGTCGAATGATCAGGAATCCCCCCGCGTTGATCACGCCCGCGTGCATCAGGGCCGAGACAGGAGTGGGAGTCTCCATCGTGTCGGGCAGCCAGCTATGGAACGGGAACTGCGCGGACTTGGTCATGGCACCCAGAACGAACAGAATTCCAATCAGCGTGGTGGAGACACTTCCCGGGACGGTCCCGTCGTGAATTCGTTCGGCGGCGGTGAACATCTCGGTGTATTCGGTTGTGCCGAAGTTGAGGTAGGCGAGCGCGACCGCCGTCATCAGAAACACGTCACCGAGCCGGCTGATCAGAAATTTCTTGCGGGCCGCCCAGACCGCCCAGGTCCGTTCGGGATAATGGATGAGGAGCTGATGCAGGCCGAGGCTGGTCAGCATCCACGCTCCGGTGAACATCACCAGATTGCGGGACAACACCATCAGCAAGGTCGCGCCCAGCGTGACGGAGATCCAGCGGAAGAACTTCCCCTGATGGACGTCGCCGCGCAGGGAGCGGGACGAAAAGCGGATGATGACCAGCGCGATGAAGCTGATGAGCGCCAGCATCACCACCGCGACGCCGTCGACATGCAGCCCGAACGTGACGGGGAGGGGGGAGTTCCAGCGGAGGAACACCGCGTCGAGCGGACCGGAGGTCATGATCCGAATCGCGGCCACGACCGACAGGAAAAGCGATGATCCAGCGAGAAGCGCCGCCAGGGAACCGAGCGGGCCGGGGGACCGGTCCGCCATGCGACTCGGGATCAGTCCCAAAACCAGGAAACCAACGGGCGCGACGCAGAGCGCCGCGGGAAGCCAATTCATGGAGATCTCCGGGTGGGTGGATGACAACTGGCGATTCGTGTATGGCGAATCACGTGTGGCGAATTGTAATACGCGACACCAAGTTCGTCAATTGCGTGTCGCTAGTTCTCGGCGAGTTCCCTCCAGAAACTTGAGCGACAATGACAAAATAGTCACGTAATGTATTTCGCCATTTCCATATCGTGTGTCAGGGGATAGACTGGAAGCATGCCGCGCCACGGGTCGTCCCCTTTCACCAGCCGCCAGAATCTCCCGATGAAGCCTCGCCCCGTCCCTCCCAGCAAAGCCCCCGAAAAACGTCCACGGCCGGTCGCTCCCGACTCTGCATCCCGTTCCAAGCCTCGTTCCCAGGCCGTCGTGCCTACCGTCCCGTCGCCCAAAGAGGCGGCCGCATCAACCTGGACGTTCCTGACGAATCACTCGCACGTCCTGGTGCTGCTGTCACGATCCCCTTCACTGGTACTCCGCGAAGTCGCCCTGCGGGTGGGAATCACCGAACGCGCCGTGCAACGGATTATCGCCGACCTGGAGGCGGGCGGTGTGATCGAACGCGAAAAGATTGGCCGCCAGAATCATTACCAAATTCTGGTGAATCAGCCGCTGCGGCACCCCCTCGAATCCCACCGCACCATTGGCGATATTCTGGACCTCTTTCGCGATACACCCGAAACCGCCTGAACGAACCGTTCTGCAGTTCCTCCCACACACGTTTCTCTTTCAGGTCGTCCCTCTGCGGATTTGCCTCTTCGCCGAACCCGCCACGTCACCGACACAACCCCGTCACCGGTGTTTCGCCAGCAAATTGCGAAACTCGGGCCATGACCGCGTGTTCGCGACGTCTTTGGCCTCGAGACCCGCACGACGGGCCTGAAAGACGCCGTACCGCATCACATCTAACCCGTTCACGGTGTGTGAATCGGTGTTGATGACAATCGGAATCCCCAGATCGCGCGCCTGGGCCGCCCCCACATCGTCAATATCCAGTCGCGACGGGTGAGCGTTGATCTCGATCCACTTCCCATGGTCGGCCGCCGCCCGCAAGACTTCGTCAACGTTCATGTCGGCCGGTGGCCGCTTTCCCACAATCCGCCCGGTCAGATGGCCGATGACATGCACGTGTGGATTACGGATCGCGGCAAGCAGCCGCTTCATGATCTGCTCGCGCGGTTGTTTCAGTCCATAGTGCAGAACGGCGATCACCCAGTCCGCCTCGGCCAGCACGTCGTCGGGCAAATCGAGCGTAGCATCCTCCAGAATGTCGCACTCGATCCCTTTGAGAACCTCGATTCCCGAAACCTCGCCCCGCACCCGCTCAATCTCCTTCCAGTGCGCCCGCAGCCGCGTCGCGTCGAGTCCGTTCGCCATCGACACCCGCTGCGAATGGTCGGTGATCGCGATGTACTCCAGGCCGCGGGCCTTCGCGGCGTCGATCATTTCGCGAATCGTGCCGGCTCCATCCGTGGCGGTGGTGTGCATGTGCAGATCGCCGCGCATGTCGCCCAGTTCAACCAGCTTGGGTAATCTCCCCTTTTCCGCCCGGTCAAACTCGGTCCGTCCTTCGCGCAATTCCGGCGGAATCCACGGCAGATCGACGGCGGCGTAGACCTCTTCTTCGGTCCGCCCCGCGACCGCCGACTCGCCCCGAAAGACGCCGTACTCGTTGATCTTCAGCCCCCGTTCGATCGCCTTGCGACGGACGACAATGTTGTGATCTCTTGAGCCGGTGAAATACTGCATCGCCGCCCCGTACGACTCTTCGGGCACGACCCGCAGATCCATTTCCAGCCCGATCTTCAACCTCACCCGCTGTTTGGTCTCACCCCGGGAGAGAACCTGGGCGACCTGAGGGTGACTGCCGAGCGCGTCCATGGCAGCCGAGGAGTCGGATGCGATCACCAGCACGTCGAGGTCACCGACCGTTTCCTTGCGCCGGCGAAAACTGCCTGCCGCCTCAGCGCGGGTGACGCCGGGGACGCGCTTCAGGTCGGCGACCAGTTCATCGGCGAGTGGCTCAACCTCGGCAAAGTACAGTCGTTGCCCTGCCTGTTCGATGTGGGCCAGCCCCTCGAGAATCCCTTGTGCCGTCTTCGCGCCAAACCCTTTCAGCTTCGCCACCGCGCCCGATTCACACGCTTCCTTCAGCATGTCGAGCGAGGTGATATTCAACTCCTTGAACAGCGCGGCGGCCTTTTTTGGGCCCAGGCCCGAGATCCGCAACATCGCGACCACGCCGGGGGGAACCTGCTGCCGAAGTTCCTCCAACTGCGGCAACGTTCCGGTTTCCACGATCGCTTTGATCTTCGCCGCGAGGTCGGCACCGATTCCGGGAAGATCATTGAGCGAGCGCTTGGCGTCCTGCAGGATCGCGGCGACCGGTTCCGCGAGATCGCCAATCGTCCGGGCGGCATTGCGGTAGGCCCGCACCCGGAACGGATTCGCCCCCTGAATCTCCAGCAGATCACCCAGCTCTTCAAAGATCTTCGTGATTTCCAGGTTCTGCATGAGATCAGCCTCCAAAGAGCGACCGACAGGAAATTGGCGGGGCGATAATGAAACACCGGTGGCGACCTGCGTGGTCACAACTTTCTGTGAAGGGTTCGCCTTTCTGGGCTTTGACTTTCACCGCTTACGGGGCTTCGATGACGACTGTTCCAGCCACTTCTGGATCTGTTCGAGTTCCCCGCTCCATTTTCGGCCAAGCCGCCTCGCGCAAAACGCTTCGAACAAGAGGTCGATCGTCTCACTGAGTCGGCGGATGCTGGCGATCCGTTCTTCGAGCGCGTTACGCCCCCGTTCCCGTTCGCCCGATTCAATCGCCGCCCCACTGACGGACAGCGTTTCGACCTGCAGGGAGAGTTCATACGTCTCGCCATCCCTCACGAGGGTCATGCCCACTTTGCGAGGGAGTTTCCCGCTGCGCACCGCCTGAAACGCCTCGGGAAGTTGCGCGGGGGCTTCGGCGGAGATGGTCTCCTTACCCGTCTCACCCCGCGGGCATTGCAACGACAGCGTTTTGACCAGCATTCCGGTGACGGTGGTTCCGTCGGGCAGCTCGATGCTGTCGGCTTGAGTCTCAAGCCACCACCAGAGCCACAGCAGCCACTCGTTCCCCAGGTAGTCCGCGCATTCCGGACGTTCGCTCAGCCAGTCGAGTTGCTCGGTCGCGCCGTCGGGGCTGAATTGACTCGGGGCGAGTTTCTCGAACGCTTTGGTCCAATCCTTTGTCTCGGCGAGTTGCTCGGCGAGTGTGCCCGAGGAGACGCGGGTGAGACTCAGGTCGAACGCCGACTCGAAAAGCGCCCGCAGATGTTCCTGGACGGCGGGGCTGGAACTGCCGCAGTAGACGGTCTTCTCGGCGACATCCCACAGAAACGGAATCTGCTGCATCCGTTTGAACTTGCCCGAGCGGAGTTCCTCGTCGCAACGGGCCTGTACCGCCTCTTTGGCTTCCTGGCGCATGGCGCGGGTGACGCGACCGTTGGGACTTTCGGCGGCGAGGACGGCGAGTTCCATTTCGAGCCACGCCTTGCGGAGCGGACCGGGAACCTTGCTGACGTCGATGCGAATGGCGGCGTGCAGCGCCTCTCCCACGACGTTCTTTTCGAGGTCGAAATTGAGATCGAACAGGTGCTTGCCCGCGAGAAAGCCCACGGCGGGTGCCTCGGCGGAAACCGACTCACTCTCGCCAATGGCGTATTTCTTGAGCAGCTTGATCTGTTGTTCCCCCAGTTGCCGGGGGGAGGTTCCTTGAACCTGAAGACGATCGAACGTGACGCGGCCGGAGAGGAAGCCCATGGAGGTTGTGAATTCGAAGTGGATGTGTTGAATGTCGAGAGGGATCTGACTTGGCCAAACGCCGTCGTCAGTTGTCAGCTCGGGTGATTATCGGCGTTGCGGTTCGTTTTGCGTCAATTGCTGGCCTCTCTTGCAGTTTTTCCTTCGTACGTGGGACGACGGACTGGATCGAAGAGTTCGTCCAGTCGGGCCCCGTCACAGCCCTGAGCAATTCGAGAAAACGCTCAAATCACCGATTGGAGAAGGCATCTCAATTCCTGAGAGCACGCCCAAAATCCGGGTGTTCAAGAATCAACAGGCGCTGGCGTACACGCCGTTCACACCAACCCCGCCAACTTCCCCGTGCTGTCTCCCATTTGATCCCGATGCACTCCCATTCGTTCCAGAAGTGACAGGAACAGGTTGTTGAGCGGTGTGCCGTTCGGGTACTTGATGTGGCGGCCGGGTTGCAGCGTGCCGCCCCCCTTGCCCGCCAGCAGGATCGGCAGATTGTCGTGGTTGTGGGCGTTCCCGTCGCCAATCCCCGAACCGTACACAATCTGGCAGTTGTCGAGCATCGTTCCCTCGCCTTCGGGAATCGACTTCAACTTCTTCAGCAGGTACGCCAACTGCTCCATGTGGAACTTGTTGATCTTCTTGATCTTCTCGTGCTTCGCTGAGTCGTTGCCGTGGTGCGAAAGGTCGTGATGTCCCTCCGGCACGTCAATAAAGGCGTAGCTCTTGTTGCTCCCTTCGTTGGCGATCACAAACGTTCCGACACGGGTGACGTCGGTCTGGAACGCCAGCGCCAGAAGGTCTCCCATCAGACGGATATGCACCGCCAGACCTTTCGTCGCGTCCAGGTCGGTCGGCTTGCCGGCGGCGGCGATCCGCAGTTCCAGTTCGCGCACCGCGCCCAGGTACTCATCCAGCTTGCGCTGGTCGCTGATCCCCAACCGTCCGCGCAACCGCTGCGCGTCGTCCCGCACGAAGTCCAGCACGCTCTTTTCCGTCCGCTCACGCCGAGCCCGCGCCTCGGCGGACTCCCCCGGTCGACCGTTCGAAAACAACCGGTCAAACACCTGCTTGGGGTTGTTCTCCTTCACCAACGGTTGCGTTTCCGACTTCCACGCGATGTTTGACGAATACGCGCAACTATATCCCGAATCGCAATTCCCGCTCTGCGCACCGGCGTCACAGCCGAGTTCCAACGACGGAAACCGGGTGAACCGCCCGACATAGTCGGCGGCAACTTGGTCTGCGGAAACGCCGACCCGAATGTCGGCCCCGTGTGTTTTCCTGGCCTGACACCCGGTCAGGAACGACGCCAGCGCGCGGGCGTGGTCGCCAGGACCATCGCCATTCGCGTTCGCCCGGAACTGCGTCAGTCCGGTCAGCACGCTGAAATCCTGCCGCAGCTCGGCCAATGGCTCCAGCGTCACCGGCAGGGCGAAGTCGGCCCCCTCCGTCTCCGGGGTCCAAGCCTGCATATGCACGCCGTTCGGGACGTACAGAAACGCCATTCGCAGGGGGGCTTTGCCAGCGGCTTGGGGGGCCGCTTGGGCGATCGCAGGCAGCATCCCGTCCAGCAATGGCAGCGCCAGTGCGGTTCCCAAACCTTTGAGGGCGGTTCGACGGTTGATCTCGAATGACTTGCTCATGGTTCGTCTCCGCGCTTCCCGCGTCGCTTCTGGAACGGGTCGCTGTTCACGATTTCCAAAACCAGTGCCGAAAACGTGTCGTGGTTCGCTTCGACGTTGTGCACCAGAACATTGACGGCACACTCATCATAATACTCCAGCCCCCGACCCAGAGCATAGGTCAGCAGCTTCTCCGCAAGGCATCTTCGGAAGTCCGACTGCTTGCTCTTGAAGATCAATCGCAGGCCGGCCGGGGTTTGAAACGACTCCCCCCCCGGCAACGTCCCCGACGAATCGATCGCAAATTCCCCATCCTTGTCACGCCAGCTCCCGACCGCGTCGTAGTTTTCCAGCCCGAAACCCAAGACGTCCATCTGGTTATGGCAAACCGCGCAGGACGGATTCGCGCGATGCTGCTCCATCCGCTGCCGGAGCGAGCCGGTCAGCACCACCTCTTTCGCCTCGTTCAACTCGGGAACACCCGGGGGAGGGGGCGGCGGCGGGGTGTTGAAGATGTTTTCCAGAATCCACTTACCCCGTTTCACCGGTGAGGTGCGGGTCGGGTTGGAAGTGACTGTCAGAATGCTTCCATGTC
>JAPLOC010000220.1:11270-12617 GCA_026692825.1 Planctomycetota bacterium
ATCCCCCGCGCTGGTCATTGGTCAGCGTCACCTTGCGGAATTCAGATCCTTCGACTTCGGGAATTCCGTAATGCTTGGCGAGCCGGTCGTTGAGGAACGAGTACTGTCCGTCCAGCAAATCGAAAATGCTCCGGTCCTCGCGGACGATCGAATCGAAAAAGAGCCGGGTTTCGACTTCCATGTCGGACCGCAAAGCGTCGGTGAATCCCGGAAACCGCTGCTTGTCGGGGTTGATCGACCGCAACAGCCTTAAATTCAGCCACTGCGTGGCGAAATTGTCGACAAGAGCCGACGATTTCGGATCCTTTAACATCCGCTTCACTTGTGCAGACAGGTTCCCGTCTTTTCGCAGCGTTCCCTCGGCGGCCAGCTTAAAGAGTTCGTCGTCGGGCAGGCTGCTCCACAGAAAATAGGAGAGCCGGGTCGCCAGCTCCCAATCGTTGATGGTGCGAATCGCCAGTGGATTCAGCGGGTCAGCATCGATTTCAATCCGGAACAGAAACTCGGGAGAAACCAGCACCGCTTGCATCGCCAGTTGCAGACCCCGTTCAAAACTTTCCCCATTGCCGACCACGCCAGCGACCAGTTGCGTCAACCGCGACAGCTCGCCATCCTCCGCCGGCCGACGGAACGCCTTGGTGACGAAGGGTTTCAGAATCGTGCGACAACAGTCGGCGAGCTGCTCAGGCTTCTCGGGACGACAGGTGACCAGTCGGCGATGCGAGACAGGCAAATCCGCCGGCAGAACATTCAGAGGTCCGAACACCACCAGCCGATCGACCGTCAAATTGCGGTCCCGGTTTTTCGGGTCGGGGTCTTTGGGATTGTAGAAGTCATTGATAAACCGGGCGGCGAAGGTGTGTTCCCCCGGCTCCAGTCGTAGCGTCACGTCGTAGTCGGCGGCTTTCCCTCCCTCGGCTTCCACCGACACGGTCTGCACCTCGGTCCCGTCGACCTTCAGCATCATCTTCGCTTTTTCGTCCCCCGCCTGGTCGGCCCACGCCTGGGATCGCAGCCGGTATTCGCCCGCCGCCGTCACTTGAAACTTCACCGTCGCTTCCGAAACCGAGGCCAGCGTCCGCCCCTTCTCGCTCTTCAATGGTTCGCGCTCGGCGTCGGGGGCGATGATCGCCAATTCCGAAATCCGCTCGGCCGCCGTCAGGTATTTTTCAAACAAAATCGGCGGCAGCGACAGCACATCGCCGATGTTGTCGAACCCGTAACCGACGTCGTCCGAAGGAAAATCGTCCGCCGGCCGAAACTCGACTCCGACCAAATCCCGAATCGTGTTGTTGTACTCGGCTTTGTTCAACCGCCGAATGGTGACCCGACCCGGATCGATCCCGG
>JAPLOC010000221.1 GCA_026692825.1 Planctomycetota bacterium
GCCGGCAATGCCTCACGCCCCCACGTCGTTCGCCGCTCCTCCAGCGGCGACGACGACCAGCGCACCGCCTCCCACTCCGGCCACTTCACAACAGCCGACGCGGCGAAATTCTCCCGCGCCTTCGAAAAACAAGCAGTCGCCGCCGCAGAATCTGCACCGGGAACCGGTCACCTGGACCGAAGCCAAAGCGCAGCGGGAACGGGATTCTGGCTCGTCGTCGGTACCAGGACTGGAGTCGACCGCACCACGACCGGCGGTCGATGGCTCGCCGCCGATTCGGAGGACCGAGGAAGAATTGCGGCAGACTCCCGAGTGGAAACGGGCGTCGCGTAGTGAAAGGAAGCGGCTGTTGAGAAACGTGAGAGTCGGAATCGTGCCGGATTGAGACTCATTTTTGGATGGAGAGAAGTCTCTGCCCCAGTCCGCCGTCGCAAGAGTTGAATGAAGTGGACCCCGGTGCCACTCACCAGCCAGCCCGAGAAATTTGTGGCAGATCGCCGGAACTTCCGTGATCGAAATCTGTTACGGACAGCTCGCGTTTGACCCAACGGCCACGATGCATACCGTACGACTGATTCCGCACATTGCGTCGTCACTTGCTGTCCAGCCAACGACGACACGATTCGGAGGGAGACTTTCCATTTCTGAATGGTGGGTGTCACCCGGCTCCGGTCGGAAATCACTGTAGAAATCAGGTTTCCGACGTCATTCTATCTGGCAAGTTGCCTGTTCCGCTGGCAATTCCGGGTCCGTCTTTCGCGTGAGTCTTCAACGAGAAAACATGACCGAACCGCGGAATTTCCGCCAGTTCCGAGTGGGGATCGAAGGCCCAGAAAGAGATTGGCACGCGGGGTGCAGTAGGCGATGTCTCCCCGTCGAGCGACTCTGCGGGGCACCACGGATCGAGACGCAGATCGCTCGCTCGACTGGTTCGCATTGCGCTGTCTTCACGGCCGCTGGACCAGTCTGGCTCGGCGTGCGCTCGCGATCGGGCTGGCGCGGTTTTCCGCCAACCGGCTGGCGACCTTTTCCTACCCCGGAGAGCGACGATGTTCGGATTTCTGATTGACATGGATGGCGTGATTTATCGAGGCAACGAGCTGATTCCCGGGGCGGATCGATTCATCGCTCAATTGCGCCACGCCGATGTGCCGTTCGTATTCCTCACCAACAACAGCCAGAGAACGCGCCGGGATGTCGTCACCAAGCTCAAGCGTCTGGGAATCGATGTGGACGAAAAGCATGTCTTCACCTGTGCCATGGCGACCGCGCGGTATCTCGCACGGCAAAAACCGAACGGGACGGCATTTGTGATCGGGGATGGCGGACTGATGACCGCGCTGCATCAGAACGGCTACTCGATTGTCGACAAGTCCCCCGATTATGTGGTTGTCGGCGAGGGGCGGACCTTGAATTTCGAGATGGCCGAGCAGGCGCTGCAGATGATTCTGGGTGGGGCGAAACTGGTCGCGACCAATCTTGATCCCAATTGTCCCACTCAGTCGGGCATGCGCCCGGGATGCGGGGCGATTGTCGCGATGCTCGAGTCGGCGTCGGGAGTCAAGGCGTTCAGTGTCGGCAAGCCGAGCCCGGTCATGCTGCGCGCCGCCCGGAAAGAACTCGGCCTGTCGACCGACCAGACCATTGTGATCGGAGACACCATGGAAACCGACATTCTAGGAGGGGTCCAGCTCGGTTACAAAACCGTGCTGGTTCTCTCCGGAGGCACACGACGCGAAGATCTCGTGAGATTCGCCTACCGCCCCGACCTGATTGTCGACTCCGTGGCTCAGATTGACCATGCGACGCTGTTTGTCAACGAGAGCGCGACACTCAGCCGACCGACGGCTGTCTCTCTTCCCACCCCGACTCGAATCCCCGCCATCAAGCCGACTCCCGTCCCCCGGGGAAAGGTCCGGCCACGGAAACCGGTCGTCGGGTCACGCTGATTCACCTGTCTGACGGGCGGCGGCAAACCGTTCGGGCAATGCGACAGCGAGCGGACGAAATCCGCAAACGAATGATCGAAGAGTTCGGTCTCCAGGACATCGGTGTTCCGCTACTCTGCCAAGCCCGTGAAGCTGGTCATTGACGCCCATTGACCTTTTCCCGAATCGCACCGAGCCAGATTCCTTCGTTGGCTTCATAGGTTCCTTCACCGGTCAGTTTCGGCATGTCGGGTCGGCCGGCGTGGTGCAGGGCCACGACTTGCCACTGGTCGTTGAAGATGGGACTGCCCGAACTCCCCGGTTGCGTTGGCGTTCGGTAGTGGACTCGGGGGGCGACGAAGTCCAGCAGTTCATTGTCGTTCAGCGACAACGACAGGACGGCACCAAACGGATAGCCGATCGCGTACAGCCGGTCGGATGAACCACGTTCGATCGGATCGAATACCAATGGACACGGTTTGACCGGAAGATTCGGCGCGTTGATCCGTGCAATCGTGAAGTCGAGTTGAAATGGATCAGAGGTCGCCAGGATCTCCTGGACCGGGTACGGACCGTGCCCTCCCGTCTCGCCATATTCGAACCGTACGAACGCCTCGGCCTTCGACAGGGCAGCGGGGTTCTTCTTCTCTCCCAAAACGTGAGCGTTGGTGACAATCAACAAATCGTCATTCCAGTCGGCTTTCAAATCTCCCCCGCGAATCACAAACCCCGTCCCCAGTCCCCGCCCCGTCCGGTTTTCAAACCGCGCCACCGAATGACAGAGTTCCAGCCCCTTGAGATACCATTCCAATGTCTTGGGACCGTCGGCACCAAAGACCTTCTCCTGACCGGGAAGAGAGATCTCTTTGGAGAGTTCCCGTGTCGCCGCGACCGATGCCGGGTCGACCAGAACCTGTCCCCCCTGCTGTCGCAACAGCCGGGCTTCCAGCAACGACAAGAGCTGTCGCCCCTGTTCCGTACTCTTGTCCAGCCGCCACACCTGCGTCAACTGCCGCAGGGCACTGGTCAGCTCAAACGCGTCGGCGCTGGGGTCGGCGGAATAGTCGCGGGCCCATTTCATCGCCTGGTCGTGTCGCCCCAGCGCGATGCACGCCTCCATCGCGGTGGCCCGGTCCCAATTGTCGGCTCCACTCCCGGTCCCGCGTTTCTCAATGATTGCGAGGATTTCCCGCGCCAGATCTTTGGATTTGCGACGACCCGCGACGGAGATCCCATCGCGCTCAGCACGCGACAGCAGCGCGACCAGATTGATCCCCTGCCAAAGCGATGCCTCGGGCGATTTCTGATAAACCGCGCCGTAAGCGTCGAGGGAATGGTACAGGTAATCGGGATCCCCCGACTGCATGAACCACTGCTTGTAACCGCGTCCCAGCAGCCCCAGCACTTCCATCCGCTCGGGCGATTCCCGCATATGGACCAGCGATTCGCGGGCCATCGCAACTCCCGCCGCGATGTGCCCCTCGTCGATCAGCGCCTGAATGTACTGCCGCCGAATCTGTGGCGAGTCCTGGCCCAGCTCAAGAAACGCGTCGGCGACCAGCAGGATCTGGGGGAAGTGCCGTTTCCGCCTCAGTAGCGATAAGGTCCGCTGGCAGAATTCCAAAGGGGGCACCCATCCAAGCAGCCGAATCGACGACGCGAGCCGCTGGCACAGGGCGGCGACCTCCGCGCGTTCGAAATTGTTGACCGCCTTGGTCAGTTGCGTCAGAAAGACGCGGGGGCTGAAGGTTTCGTTGGAGTTCGTCGCCTGCGGTGGATTCACGAGAATCGCCTCACTCAGGTTGGGGCTGGGGGGCATCGGTCTTGCCCCGCGCGTAAATCTCCGTCATTTTTCTGAGTCGTTCCGTCAATTCCGGCGTCACCAGAGACCGATCCAGCCGCCACCGCCAATTTCCCTCGGGAGTTCCCGGAATGTTCATCCGGGCTTCCGTCCCCAGTTCCAGCAGATCCTGAATGGGCACGACGCACCGGTCGGCGACCGAAGCGAACACCGCCCGGGCCATGTCCCACGCGATTTGCGAACCGTCTCGGTCGAGATACTCTCGCGCTCGTAGCCGTTCCGCTTCCCACAGTTCGTCCGAATCCTTTGGCCCGGGAACCGCTTCGTACCAGCCACGGGTCGTGTCGTTGTCGTGCGTCCCCGTGTAGGCCACGCAGTTTTTCACATACGTGTGCGGCCAATGACAGCTTGTCCCCGATTCGTCGCCAAAGGCAAATTGCGCCACCCGCATGCCTGGCAGTCCCAGTCCGTCCCGTAGCGCCTCGACTTCCTGCGTGATCAGTCCCAAATCCTCGGCAATGATCGGCAATGTCCCCAGC
Source organism: Planctomycetota bacterium (assembly GCA_026692825.1). Taxonomy (GTDB): domain Bacteria; phylum Planctomycetota; class Planctomycetia; order Planctomycetales; family Planctomycetaceae; genus UBA10511. The sequence continues at coordinate 4,269 of JAPLOC010000221.1, forward strand.
CGGTCTTTGAGCGTGTGGAACAGCGACTCCCCCGGGCCGGGAACCCAGCGTCCAATCTGGGCGGTCTCGGATTCCGCAGGGATCTCCCAATACGCTTGAAAGCCGCGGAAATGATCGATTCGCAGCAAATCGACGAATTGCAGAGTGGATCGAATCCGGTCGACCCACCAGCCAAACCCCTGCTCGGCGAGACGGTCCCACCGATACAGCGGATTTCCCCAGCGCTGTCCGGTCTCACAGAAGTAGTCGGGAGGGACGCCGGCGACCACGGTGGGGGTGCCCGATTCGTCGAGCTGGAACAGATCCTGCCTGGCCCAGACGTCGGAACTGTTGTGCCCGACGAAAATGGGAACGTCTCCCAGAATCTGCACACCGCGTTCATTGGCGTACCGGCGGAGTGTCTGCCACTGTTTGAAAAACTGCAACTGCCCGAACTGGTGAAACCCAAAGTCGTCGGCGAAATCGCGTTTGGCGTTTTGCAGCGCGTCGTGATGGCGGGCCCGCCATTCGATCGGCCAGCCGGTCCAGTCGTCGGCGGTGTGGTTGTCGCGCAGCGCCATGAACAGTGCGTAGTCGTCGAGCCACCACGCATGCTCGGCCCCGAAATCCCAGAGTTCGCGGCGTTCTGGTTCCGACCGCTCGTTGAAGCGTCGCCAGGCGAGCCGCAACAGCTTGGCGCGCCAGGGACCGATCGATTCAAAATCGACACAATCCACCGGGGAAGCGGGGCAATTGTCGATGTCGGTCCATTCGAGCAGGCCGTCGGCGACCAGTTGCTCGGGACTGATCAGCAGCGGGTTGCCGGCGAAGGCCGAATAGGCCTGGTAGGGAGACGCTCCGCACGCGGGGGGGCCGAGGGGAAGAATCTGCCAGATCGACTGACCGGCACTGGCCAGCCAGTCGACAAACCGGAAGGCGTCGCTTCCCAGATCGCCCACCCCCCACGCCCCGGGCAACGAGGTGATATGCAGCAAGACCCCTGCCTGCCGGCGGGATGATAGAACGGATGACATGGGAGAGGTGGATTCCACTGGGGGTGAGCGCTCGATCACTCCATGTTCGTGGAACCGCGGGGGCGGAGTCAACGTCAGCCCGGAGAATTCCCAGCGCGGCCCCGTCTTGCGGCATCGCAACCAAAACAGGAGCCGTGTCTCCAGAATTGGTAGGGAGTCTCTCGCGACAATTGCGACGCTGTGGCACCAAAGCTGGGGGGACTCTGTCCCCCCAGCTTCTGCCCAACGGTCTAAGAAAGCGAATTGAGCGGGCAGTCTTGCCCCCCGGCAAAGCCCCGAACTATCATGGATTGGCCACAATCCGGAGCAGACCCGCCTCATGGCCGCGATCACCGAACCGCTCACTTCACCGCGCGCGCGACGCTCACTGCCCATGTTGCAGAGTGGCGATTGCCTCACCCGCGTCGAGTTTCACCGGCGTTACCTCCGGACCCCTCCGAAGCAGAAATTCGAATTGGTGGAAGGGCGGGTTGTCATGGCCTCTCCCGTCAGCGAACAGCATGCGGTTTACGACTCGCTGCTCCAAACGGCCCTCACGGTCTACCGGTCGCAGACTCCGGGGACGCGAAACATGGCCAATGGAACCGTGATTCTCGACGATGAAAATGAAGTGCAGCCGGACGCTGCGCTGTGGATTCTCCTCGCGTCCGGTGGGCAAACACGCCTCACGGGAGGGAAGTACGTGTCGGGGGCTCCCGAGTGGATTGGGGAGATCGCCTACAGTTCCGCTGCGATTGACCTCGGAGACAAGAAAACCGCCTATGCCCGGAACGGCGTCGCCGAGTACTTGGTGTTTTGTATTCCCGACCAATCGTGCCGTTTGTTCGATCTTGGTGGCAACCAGGAGATCGGTCCCAATTCGCGAAGCATTTTGCGGTCAGCGGCGATGCCCGGGCTCTGGCTCGACACCCGGGGATTTGCGAACAATGACGCCGCGCGGGTACTCGAAACGATCGTTGCTGGCGTGAAATCGCCCGAACATGCCGATTTCGTGCAGCGGTTGGCGAGATGGAAAAAGATGTCTAAATCGAGATGAGTCACCACGACGTCGCGGACATCCGGAATGCGAACCATCAGACCGACGGAAAGAATTTGACAGGATGAAGAGGATGAAAGGGATGAACAGGATGGAGTGGGTCGCCATTCCTGCGTTCTCGATAAGCGACTGAAATCGAAAAACCCGGAGGGGACTGAGGGGGACAGAGTCCCCACCTGCTTCTGCCCAACGGCTTGATCAAGCGACATCAAGTGTACCGAACGCGAAAGCCTCGCTTCGGATCGACCGACAGTCGTTTTTTTGCGGTTCGCCCGTAAACAACCATCTGAAAACGGAATTGATCTTCGTCAGATCGTTACGCTTCCTTACGTTCCACCCGCTTGGTTTGATCCTCACGCTCGTCGCGTTCATCGGATCCCCTGTGCGCGCCGCCGACAAGGTCGATTTCGCGCACGAGATCGTACCGGTGCTGCGCAAGCATTGCGGCAAGTGCCATTCCGGAGCGAAGAAACAGGGTGGGTTTTCGTTTAACACACGCAATACGTTGTTGAAAGGGGGCGAGTCGGGGCCGGCGGTTGTTCCCTCGAAGTCGGGCGACAGCAAACTGCTCGAACGAATCACGTCGACCGATCCTGACCTCCAGATGCCGCCCGAAGGGGCGCGCGTTCCCGAGGAAGATATCGCCCGGATTCGCGAATGGATCGACGCCGGCCTGCCGTGGGAAGATGGCTTCGCGTTTGAGAAGAACAATTACGAACCCCCCTTGCGACCCCGGCGACCGGAGTTGCCCCCGGTTCAACAGGGACGGGACAACCCCATCGACCGGTTGATTGACGCGCGGTCCGGTCGAGCGCAAGACCCGCTGGCCACCGCGCCCGATGCCGCCTTCATCCGTCGGGCGACACTCGATTTGACCGGCCTGCTCCCGACCCCCGAGCGCCTCGCCGAGTTCTTGAATGACAAACGCCCCGACCGACGGGCGAAGCTGGTTGACGAACTCCTTGCCAACGACGTCGCATACGCCGACCACTGGCTGACGTTCTGGAACGATTTACTGCGGAACGACTACACCGGCACAGGCTTCATCACGGGGGGGCGCAAGCAGATCACCACCTGGCTGCATCGTTCGCTGGTGGAGAACAAGCCGTACGACCTGATGGTCCGCGAGCTGATCTCTCCGACTCCTGAGTCCGAAGGGTTCATCCAGGGGATTCGTTGGCGGGGTGAAGTCTCGGCGAGCCAGACGAACGAAGTACAGTTCTCACAGAGCATTTCTCAGGCGCTGTTGGGCATCAACATGAAGTGCGCGTCGTGTCACGACAGTTTCATCGACCGCTGGAAACTGAGTGAAGCGTTTGGCTTGGCCGCCATCTACGCCAGCGAGCCCCTCGCCATCTACCGCTGCGACAAGGCGACCGGAGAGACTGCGAAAGCGTCGTGGCTGTTTCCTGAACTGGGACAGATCGACCCGAAAGCGTCGCAGCCGGAACGCATGAAGCAGCTCGCGGCGTTGATGACTCATCCAGAAAATGGACGCCTTAGCCGCACGATTGTGAATCGGCTGTGGGAACGGCTGCTGGGGATGGGCATCGTCCATCCCGTCGACGCGATGAACACCGAGCCGAGGTTTTCGGACCTCCTCGACTTTCTCGCGGTCGATTTCGCGGACCACAAATACGATCTGAAACACACGCTGCGGCTGATCGCGAATTCAAAGACGTATCAGCAACGGGTCGAGCCATTGCGGCGGGAAGACAGCAAGCCGGCCCCCGAATTCGGTCCGCAACCGCGCCGTTTGACGGCCGAGCAATTCGTTGATGCGGTCTGGCAGATCACCAGTGCCAGCCCGGCGAAACCGGACGCGGCGGTCGCGCGCAGCAGCACGAAAACGACTGGCGAAAAGGGGGCGGTTGGACCATTGCGGGCGAAATGGATCTGGTCGAAAGCCGAGGCGTCGGCGGGTGCGCCGGCCGGTGAGGCGATCACTGTGCGAACCGTTTTCGAATTGCCTGCCGCTCCAACCCGGGCGGCGGCTGTGATCACCTGCGACAATGATTACGTGCTGTTCGTGAATGGCAACAAAGTGGCGGCGGACGGAAACTGGGAGTCCTTGGAATCGGTGAGCCTCACGGAGTTTCTGCGCAAAGGGGCGAACCGGATTGAGATTCTCGCGACCAATGGCGGAGCGGACCCAAACCCGGCGGGGTTGATGTTCGAAGCCCGCATTCTCGTTCCGGAACGGGATCCTCTCGTTGTGGCGACGGGAGAAGGCTGGAACTGGACCGCGTCAAAGCTGGATGGGAATGGTCGGTTCGCGAAGGAGCCGACCGACTGGAAGCCGGTCGCCGCCGTGAGCAATCCGGGCGTCTGGGCGGGACGATTTGGAGAGGAGGCGGCCACCGCGTTGGCAATCGCGCTCGATCCCAATCGCCCGATGGTTCGGGCGTCGCTGGTGAAGAGTGATTACTTGCAACGGACGCTGGGTCGACCGAATCGGGATCAGATTGTCACCAGCCGGCCGACGCAATTCACGACGCTCGAGGCTCTGGAGTTGGCGAATGGCGACGCATTGAAGTCGTATGTTGAAGTCGGAGCGAAAAACCTGGCGGCGCGGTTCGCTGGCCGGCCGGATGAATTGATCGACTGGCTGTTTCTGTTCGCGACCTCGGAACCGCCGGCCGAGCGGAAACGTATCCGGGAGTTCCTCGGCCCCAATCCCGACGAGCAGGCCATTGAAGACCTGCTGTGGACGGTGTTCATGCTGGATGGTTTTCAGTACGTGCGGTAAGGAGCAAACAGGGCGAGCCGGTCGGCGTCAGCCACCGGGTTGTCCGAGATTCATCCGGCACGCCGGTTGCTCGCTTGGAACTCGACCTCATTTGCGAGAGAATACCGGTCGAGTCAGCATTCCGCATTTTCCCACGATTTGCCGCGGTGCCTCAGCGGCTCGAGGAAGATTCCCCATGGATTCGCCAGTGAACGAAAACCTCGCCCGACGCGAGTTTGTGAAGCAACTGACCGCCGCGACGGCTGCCGCCTGGGCGGCCGGCGCGCCCCGGTTGCTCCCGGCCGACGACGCGTCGGCGATTGATCATCCGCGTCCGACCGCTGACTCGTGCATCGTTCTCTGGATGGCGGGGGGCATGGCGGCCCCCGAGACGTTTGACCCCAAGCCGTACCATCCGTTCGAAATCGGTTTGCCGGTCGAGAAGGTGATGAGTACCTTCCGTTCCATCGACACCGCCGTCGACAACATCAAGATCAGCGAGGGGCTGGAAGAGATCGGCCAGGTGCTGGACCGGGGGACACTCATCCGGTCGCACGTCCTGCCCGATCTGGGGAGTATTCTGCACTCCCCGCATCAGTACCACTCGCATACCGGGTACGTGCCGCCGCAGACGGTTGCCGCCCCTCACATTGGTGCCTGGATGTCGCGCGTGTTGGGGCCGCGTAATCCGGTCATTCCCGCGTTCATCAATATTGGCCAGCGGCTCGAAGGAGTTGGCGAAAACGAAGAGATCAAGGCGTTCACCCAAGCGGGCTTTTTCGGGAGTGATCACGGGCCGATGAATCTGCCGTTTCCGGAAGAGGCGGCCCGCGCGGTGAAGCCCCCCCGGGGCATGGATCCCGGTCGCTTCGCCCGCCGGGAGAAGCTGCTCAAAGAAGTCGCCCGCCGGGGCGAATTCAGCGACTTCCGCCAGGAATCGCTGGCCCGATCGCTCGAAAACGCCCATCGACTGCTCAGTTCCAAAGACCGGGAAGCGTTCGACATTTCTCTCGAACCGAAAGAGAGCTTCGACAAATACAACACGGGACGGTTTGGGCAAGGGTGCCTCCTGGCCCGGCGACTGGTCGAGGCGGGCGCGCGGTACGTCGAAGTGACCACCGAGTACATTCCGTTCGTGCATTGGGACACCCACGCCAACGGGCACGAAACGGTCGATCGCCTGCACAAAGAGATCGACCGCCCGATCGCGACTCTCATTCGCGATCTGGAAGCCCGCGGCCTGCTCGACCGTACGCTGGTGGTCCTCGCCAGCGAATTCAGTCGAGACATGATCATTGAAGGTGTGCCCGGCTCGACCGCAAGAGACCAGGCGACCGCGCCGACGGATGTGCTGAAGGAACTCAAACATTACGGCATGCACCGCCATTTCACCGGCGCGTCGTGTGTGCTGATGTTTGGGGGCGGCATCAAGAAAGGTCAGCTTTACGGCGAAACCGCGCCGGAGCGCCCGTGCATCGCGATCAAGAATCCGATTTCGGTTCGTGACAT
>JAPLOC010000222.1 GCA_026692825.1 Planctomycetota bacterium
GTCTTCTTCGAATTCACCCTGATTCCGCTGTTTTTCATGGTGGGAATCTGGGGAGGGAGCGACCGCCGCTGGGCGGCCCGCAAGTTCTTCATCTACACCCTGGCCGGCAGCGTGTTGACGTTCCTAGGGTTGCTGTTCGTTGTGCTGTCCGAGTCGTGGATGACGGACAGTTCGACGTTGACATTTTCGATTCCCGAGCTGACTCGCAGCATTCAGCGGATCACCACGGTGTCGGCACCGGCACAACACTATTGGAATCACGCCAGCCTGTGGATTTTCGCCGCCCTGTTCGCGGGCTTCGCGATCAAGGTTCCGCTCTTTCCATTCCACACATGGTTGCCCCTGGCGCACGTGGAGGCCCCGACTGCGGGAAGCGTGCTGCTTGCCGGGGTGTTGTTGAAAATCGGTTCCTACGGCTTTCTGCGGTTCGCACTGCCGCTCGTCCCCGGCGCTTGCGTCCACCACTTTTCTCTGATTGCGATTCTCGCAGTCATCGGGATCATCTATGGGGCGCTCCTGGCGCTCGCGCAGGAAGACATCAAAAAGCTGGTGGCGTATTCGCCGGTCAGCCACATGGGCTTTTGTCTGCTGGGGCTGTTCGCGTTCAACACCGTCGGGTTGACGGGGGGAATGCTCCAGATGATCAACCACGGACTGTCGACCGGTGCGCTGTTCACTCTGGTCGGCATGCTCTATGAACGCTACCACACCCGCGACATCGCCTCCTACGGCGGGCTGACTCGAAAGTATCCGATCATGGCGTTTTGTCTGCTGGTGGTCGCGTTTTCGAGCATTGGACTTCCGGGTCTCAACGGATTCACGGGTGAGGTCACGGCGCTGCTCGGGATGTTCGCGACGAACAAGCTTTACGCGACGATGTCGCTCTCGGGAATCATTCTGGGGGCGTGGTACACTCTGTCGCTGGTGCGACGGACCTTCTTCGGACGGTTGCGCGAACCGGTTCAGGAACATGGCCACGGGCACGCCCCGGTCGCCGCCCGGCACGGAGCCGAGCCGGCTCACGGGGGGCATGGCTCCGACCACGTGCCACTCAAAGATCTGAACTTCCGCGAAATGGTCGCGCTCGGCGTGCTGATCGTCCCCATCTTCTGGATCGGTCTGTATCCGCAGTTCTTCACCAGTCGCATGCAGCCCTCGTTGCAGCCGATTGTCGCGCTGTTGCAGGCGCACGGGGCCACCCACCTGGATGAGACCCGACCGACCGCTGCTGAGACCGAGCCGGCGTCGGCCGTCTCGCAACTTCCGAATTCACCGGCTTCCCCACCTTCCGATTGAGTGTCATCGTGTCGGAAACATTTTCCATCCTGTTGCCGCACGTCGTGCTGGCTGTCGCCGGCGCGTTGTTCCTGCTCGCCGGCACGTTCTCGATCAACCGCCGCCTGTTCGGGCCGGCGGCGATCGGGGTTCTCGCTCTCGTGGGCTGGCTGCTGTATGGCAGCAGCCTGGTGCTGGCCGAGGGGGGCGCGATCGCCGTCCGCAGCGGCGCGATCACCCAGGGCTTCCAGTACTGCTGTCTGGCGCTGGGGGCGCTGATCATCCTGCAATCGCTCTCGTTACAGCAGGAGGCCAACAGCCCCACCGGCGAGTTTTACGGGCTGCTCTTGCTGCTGCTTGACGGGTTGCTTTTGGTGTCGGTCGCCAACGACTTGATCATGCTGTTCCTGTCGCTGGAATTGATCAGCATTCCCACGTACGTGTTGCTCTACCTGGGTCGCAAGGACCAGCGTTCGCAAGAAGCCGCCGTCAAGTACTTTCTCTTGAGCATCTTCTCGGCGGCTATGCTGCTGTATGGTTTGGCGTTCATCTACGGCCTGACCGGTTCGACCCAGTTCGACGCGATTCAAAACGTTCTGACCGAAACTTACGCCCCGCGCGATCCGGATGTCCTGGTTCCCAACCCCTCCATTCTGGGGGTTATCGCACTGGTGCTGATTTTCGCCGGCATCAGTTTCAAACTGGCGGCGGTTCCGTTTCACTTCTACGCTCCTGATGTTTACGAGGGAACTTCGGCCTTCAACGCTGGCATCCTGGCAGTCGTCCCCAAGGCGGCCGGCATCATCGCCCTGTTTCGTCTGGTGGGGCATGTGACCGTCGGTTTTGAGGGGACCGGGCAACAGCTCGCTCTCATTCTTGCCGGTGTCACGATGACCGGGGGCAATTGCCTCGCACTGCTCCAGACCAATGTCCGCCGAATGCTGGCGTATTCGAGCGTGGCGCACGCGGGCTACATGCTGATCGGCTTCGCGGTCGGTTTCTGGGAACAGTCGCAACTGCACTCGGGACTGTCGGAGAATGCGGGCAGCCTGGGGCTTCCCGGGGGGATGCAGGCGAGCCTGCTGTATCTCCTGGCGTATTCCGTGGCGAGCGTGGGACTGTTCGGCGCGTTGATTTATCTGGGACGACCTGGCCGGCAGATTGAGCACATCGACGACCTCACGGGTCTGGCGAAGTCACAGCCGATCGTCGCGATCGCGATGGCGCTGTTCCTGTTCAGCATGGCGGGGATCCCGCCGTTGCCCGGTTTCTGGGGCAAGTTCTCGGTCTTCGCGAGCGCCCTGTCGGTGAAGCAGGCGGTCGGGGAATTCGGTTTCCAACTGCACCCGGCGTTCGCGGTTCTGGCGGTGGTGGGGGTGATCAACGCGGCGATCGGCGGCGTGTATTACCTGCGTCTGATCGCCCTGATCTTCCTTCACGAGCCGCTCGGGGCTCCGCGTCCGACGGGAGGCCGCTCCGCCTATGCGGCGACCCTCATCGCGGCGGTCGGCGTCATCCTCCTCGGCCTCATCCCCGGCCCGGTGTTTCATTTCCTGCAGAATAGCGCGGGGACTGTGAACGAGACGGCGACGGCGAGCGTAGAGCAGCCGTAACGTCGCGTCAGGCGGTCGCAGTTTACTGCCAAGGGCTTCTTGAGTTTGATTACGTGGACGCGTAGCGTCGGCGCGAATGCCCACTATTTCGTAAGGCAGAGCCGAGTGTTTTCACATCTGTGTCGTATCGAGTCGACAAGGTCGCTTGAAAACGCGTGGTCGGCTTGCAATAATCTGGGTCGTGTACGGGTGGCCATTGTGTCGTGGATCGAAATGGGGAGTCCAGGTGGCTCATCGGTTGAAGCCGCAGCAGGTCATTGAAGAATGGATTCGGCAGTTACCTCCCGGTGCCGCTCGCGGTGGTTGCCCGGCCAAAGGAACGTTGGCGATCGGCTTGATCGTCCTCGAGCGATTGCGGACGGACCGTTGGAGTCTTGACCTCAACGATCATTTGGCCGCGGGAAAGGCACAGGTTCAGGGGGCGTCGGGGGTGGCAGTTGCCAAGATTCTGGCACGCCACGGAGAGCATCGGCGATTGGTTAGTGAAGGTGGCAGGACGAATCGAGGGACGCCAGCGATTGCCGAGCTTCTTTTAACCGTCATCAAGTCGTCGGCACTTGTCAAAATGGATATCGAGACAAGAGTCGAGGCATTGAACGAGATGCAATCGATTCTGGTTGAGATGGTGAGGGACTTTCACAACCGCGCTCGGCTTGCGCCCCACTACGACCCTTCGCAGACAACCCGGGAGTTTGTGCGCCGAGTTCTTGTGCTGGCGGCGGAAACTGGCAAGTGTGGTCCTGTCGCTCAATACCTTGTTGGCGCGAAACTTCAACTTCGATTTCCCGAAATCGTGATTCGAAACGAGAATTCCGCTGCGGCGGATGCGCCGTCGGGCCAGCCAGGCGATTTCGTTGTCGGCGACATGACCTTTCACGTGACCATCGCGCCGAACCAGGGGCACTTTGATAAGTGTCGAGGAAACCTGGAAGACGGCCGCCGTGTGGTTCTGCTGGTTCCGGAATCGAGTGTAGTTGGCGTGAGACAGTTAATCGACTTGCAATTGCCGACGAAGGTTGCGGTGGAATCCATCGAGTCATTCGTTGCCCAGAATGTCGAGGAGTTGTCGCAGTTCGACGGAAGGCGTGTGAGATCGGAACTTCGGTCACTCATCGAACTCTACAATGTCCGTGTCGACGCGGTCGAGACCGACAAGTCGCTGTTGATCGAAATCCCGCACAGACTTCAGTGATCGACGACTCACAACAATCCCTAGGTGTCGAAAATGATCGCTTCTCAGAAACATCCGCTTCCCGGCAAATTACTCTGCGAATTCTTCGCGGGAATCGGACTGGTTGGTGAGGGATTGCGTGCCAGCGGGTGGCGCTGTGTCTACGCGAATGACATCGACGAGAAGAACCGGCAACTGTATGAATCACTGAATGGAGCCAGCAACCACTTTCACTTGGAGGACGTTCGCAACACGACCGTGATTTGCGACTCCATCTCGGAGGCACCGTTTCTGGCGACAGCGTCATTTCCTTGCGTCGATTTGAGTCTGGCGGGGAATTACCACGGGTTCGCCGGCAAGCACTCGTCGACGTTTTTCGCGTTCGCCGACGTTCTTGAAGCCCTCGGTGATCGTCGTCCGTCTCTTGTCATGCTTGAAAACGTTTTGGGATTCGTCGCGTCGCGTGAGGGAAAGGACTTCGAGTCGGCGACTCAGCGGCTCGCGAGCCTGGGGTATTTCCTCGACGCCTTTTTGCTGGACGCGAAACACTTCGTGCCTCAAAGTCGACCTCGGGTGTTCGTTGTTGGCATGCGAAAGGAAATCCTGCCACGAGCGCGAATGAAGGCCCGCCTGTTCGCCGAGCCGACCGCTGGTTCACTTCGACCCCAGAAACTTATCGACGTGATGCGCCGCATCCCGCTGCAAACAGGGTGGCACGCGCTCGACCTTCCCGACCCGCCACGCCGCAGGATCACACTCGATGCGGTGATAGATACCGACGACAGCCAGGACTGGTGGAGCGAATTCGAGGTGACTCGGCATGCCGAGATGCTCAGCGAACTCCATCGAAATCGACTGGGCGAAATACTGGAGTCGGGGGGCCGTGGCGTGTACACGGCGTTTCGACGGATTCGTCACGGGCGTCAACGCGCTGAGGTCCGTTTTGACGGACTGGCGGGATGTTTGCGCACACCGAAAGGAGGCAGCGCCAAACAGATCGTCCTCTTTTGCGACCGGGGAAAACTGCGAATGCGGTGGATGTCCCCCATGGAATACGCCAGACTTCAGGGGATTGACCGTTTTCCCCTTTCAGTTGGGACAAAGAACCAACAGTTGTACGGTTTCGGCGACGCGGTCTGCGTACCAGCAATTGCCTGGATTGATAAGGTGGTTTTGACTCCCATTTTCGAGTTGGCGAGATCGAATGGTGGCGTCTCAATTGATCAGCCGCCGCAATGTTGACGCGGCGACCAACTTTTATCTTCCGAGTGGTGAATCATGGCGTCATCCGAGAAGATCAACCCGACGTTTCGCGCTCGTCTGACGGCAATGGCACAGTCGTCCTCTGTTCGCGCGCTTCTGATGTTGCACGTTCCCGGAACCGATACCGCCGAGCGTCCGCGGAGGCGTCGCACGCAGGAGGAGCGTATCCTCACTTCGCAGAAAACCAAGGAACTAGTCGACAAATCCGTCATCGACGCGCTCTTGCTCCGTCATGCCGCACGGCAGATTTCTGACTCGTTATCCGCTTTGGGGACACTGGTGGTGGAGGCCCCGGCCGCTTCTCTCTTGGAATTTGAGTCGGAATCAGTCGTCCGCGCAGTACTGGATGATCAGTCCCTGGTGATTCCGGAAAGCCCTTCGAAGCGAAAACGACTTCGCGGCGACCAGTGATTTGCCTGTCGCACACCGATCGACGTGCGAATTCGCACATTTCACACGATTCATTCCAAGGATGAATACTCGGTCACCCGCGTTCCCCTGTGATCCGCCAGCATTCATCAAAGGCCGGGGCCACGCACGAAATGATCGTGTGGTATTGCAAAAGACTGAGTTCAAGCACCAGGATTGCGGTTGCGCCCGCTTGCCCGGAAATCGACCGCGGGTTACGCTGGACGTTCGTTCCATTCCTGTTTCCTCCCCACTCGCCTCAGGCCTTCGCACCATGAAGTTCTTCTGGGCCGTCGTCCTGCTACTCCCCGCCGTCGCCGCCGCCAACGACGGCCCGGCGGAGAAGTATTTGCGCGACGTTCGGCCCGTCCTCCAGAAGCGGTGTTTCAGTTGCCACGGGGCGCTTCAGCAGAAAGCGGGGCTGCGGCTCGACACCGCGCAGCGAATTCGCACCGGCGGTGATTCGGGACCGGCTGTTGTGCCGAATGACCCCGCTGGCAGTCTGCGGTTTCGAAGAAGCGGGCCACCCAAAATATAAGCGATTTGAAGTCCCTGCGGTCGTTTTCGGCAAGGATCACTCCGAGGCAATCGAACGAGTCCATTCGACTCCCCTTGGAATCGTCTGGTTTTCAACCCGGGCGGAGACTGTCACGCCCCCCCCGGGTTGAGTTCCATCGTTCGCGCCAGGCGATCGCCCCCTCAGCCTACTTCGCTCGGCGACGATAAGCGCCGACAACCAATCCGATCCCGCCGAGGCTGATCAAGGCCAGAGTCGAAGGTTCTGGAATTGCAGCAATCTCGCCCCCCGTGGCACGACCCAAGCCGGCGTAGGTATCGCTGCCTAGCAGAATGCCGCTCGTCGTGAAGTGGTAGATGGTGCCAGTCCTGAAGTCATTAAACCACAGCGTGTGGTCGACATCCATCGCCAGCGCGGTGAACCCTTGGTCGGTTGGGGTGATGCCGATGGCGAACGTCGACAGGACCGATCCCGTCAGCGTGTAGTTTGTGATTTGACCATCAGAATGATTCTGAATCCACAGCGAGCTGTTGCTGCGGTCGTACGTAATGCCGAGATCTGCGTAACCTCCGGTACTGAACAGAAGTGTCGCTGTTCCACCCCAACTGGTGTCTGTGCGAATGACATTGCCGGTGAAGAACTCGACAGTGTAGTTGAATTGGCCATCCGAGGTTCCGTCGTAGTACTGTTCGTCGACTGGTGCCGCGAATGCATTTGTATAAGAAGTCCCGGTTTGGGTGACGGTCAAGCTGGGAACAGTGGCGTATTCGCCGCCAGAGACACCCTCTATAAAACCCGTGGTGCGAACAACACCCCCGACCACGGCAATCGGCCCTTCCGCTTCCTGAAAATACGAGGCGTTCTCCTGATAGTTGTTGCCGCGAATTGCGGTCAGTTTCGACTCCGCGGTCGCCGCATTTTCGAAGTCCGTCAGGTAATACGTTCCAATCGGTCCCGCTTGCGACGATGCCGCGCCAGTACACACCAGCGCTGCAACCGCCAACGCGAAAATCACATGTTTCATTCGCCTCGTCTCCTGAATCAAGGGGTGCCTCACTGGCGACGAATAGTTCGAATCGATCCTGTTGACGCCGCCGGGGCGGGCGATCGTATGTGACGATTGGAACGATTGCAATCTGTGCGGAGTTCACGCACTAGGATTGCGGGTTCGCCCGCTTGCCCGGAAATCGACCGCGGGTTACGCTGGACGTTCGTTCCATTCCTGTTTCCTCCCCACTCGCCTCAGGCCTTCGCACCATGAAGTTCTTCTGGGCCGTCGTCCTGCTACTCCCCGCCGTCGCCGCCGCCGAAGACGAGCCTACCGGGAAGTACATGCACGACGTTCGGCCAGTCCTCCAGAAGCGGTGTTTCAGTTGCCACGGGGCGCTTCAGCAGAAAGGTGGGCTGCGGCTCGACACCGCGCAGCGGATTCGTACCGGCGGTGATTCGGGACCGGCTGTTGTGCCGAATGACCCCGCTGGCAGTCTGCTGGTCGAAAAGATCCTCGAACCCGACGCGAGTCAGCGGATGCCTCCGGAAGGGGAGCCGCTGGGCGAAAAGGAAATCGCCGCGATTCGTGAATGGATCACCAGCGGCGCGCCCGTCCCCGAGAACGAACAACCACAGAAGGATCCGCGCGATCACTGGGCCTATCGCGTCCCGGTGCGGCCGCCACTGCCGGCCGGTTCTGCCGAGAACGAAAATCCCATCGACGCGTTTCTCGACGCGCAGCGAAAATCGCGGGGATTGACCGCCAGTCCGCCGGTTTCGAAAGAACTCTGGCTGCGGCGCGTGACATTGGATCTGATCGGGCTCCCCCCGACTCCCGCCGACTTGCAGACGTTTCTCGCCGACGAATCCGAGACTGCCTACGAAACAGTCGCCGCACGTCTCTTGAAAAACCCCGCGCATGGCGAACGCTGGGCCCGGCACTGGATGGATGTCTGGCGGTACAGCGACTGGTACGGACTGGGAACGGAATTGCGGTTCAGCCACTACCACATCTGGCGGTGGCGGGACTGGATCGTGGAATCGTTGAACGCCGGCAAAGGTTACGATCAGATGGTGGTCGCGATGCTGGCGGGGGATGAAGTCGCTCCCGAAGATCTCGACACGCTGCGTGCGACCGGCTTCCTCGTGCGGAACTGGGACACGTTCAGCCGAAACAAGTGGCTCGACACCACGGTTGAACACACGGCTCGCGCATTTCTGGGTGTCACCCTGCAGTGTGCCCGCTGCCACGATCACAAATTCGATCCCCTGGCCCAGACCGAGTATTACCAGTTCCGGGCGATCTTTGAGCCATACCAGTTTCGCATCGAGCGGCTCCCCGGCCAGCCCGACCGGAACCAACAGGGACTGGTTCGAACGTTCGACGAGTATCTGGAGACTCCCACCCACCTGTTCGTGCGGGGCGATGAAACCACTCCCGATAAAGATCGGGTGCTGACAGCCGGTGTGCCGAGGACGCTGGGAGGAACGCTGGAAATCCACCCGGTGGAACTCCCGGTCGCCGCGTACAATCCCGATAAGCGACCATTCGTCATCGAAGAGGCGAAACAGTCGGCGGATCGGACCGTGCAGGGGACGGAGCAGGCAGTCACCGTCGCTCGGGCCGCTGTGGGCCAGGCGGAATCCGCACAGGCTGCCGCGGAACTGGAAGAAAAGCAAGCGGAAGGGGCGCTCGCGACGGCCAAGCCCGAAGAGCAGGCGAAGACGCGAGAAGCCGCTGTCGCCGCCATCGACAAGGCGGCCCGCGCCCGAGTCGCGACGTTGGGCGCGCGTCGAGCGTTGCAGGTCGCCCTCAGAAAGAAGACGATCGCCGACGCGTCGCGGAACGCCGTCCTCGCGGTCCTGCACGTCGAATCTTTGGAGGACCAGGGCGTGAAGGCCACCCGCCCCGAAGAATGGGTGGCGGCAGCCCACGCAGCGCTCTCCGCCCAGCGCGCTCAGGCGGTCTTGGAAGCAGAGTCCGAATCTCTGGCGCTGTCCACACAAGTCGAACAACTGACCGCGACGCTCGACGCTCTGCTCGCGTCTGTGACCGATCCTAAAGACGAATCGCTGAAGCCGGCGATCGCGAAAACGTCGACCGCCCTGGTGGACGCCCGTGTCAAACTGACCGCCGCTGAGAAGCGTCGAACCGAAACGCAGGCCGAGAGTGTCAAGCCGTTGACCACCGACTACAAACCGCGTTCACTCGAATTCCCCCGCGCCAAAGTCACCTACCGTGACACGCCCAGCAACGCCCCGTACCCCAAAATCAGCACCGGTCGGCGTCTGGGGCTCGCGCGGTGGATGACCGACAAATCGAATCCCCTGACCGCCCGGGTCGCGGTCAACCACATCTGGACCCGGCACTTTGGCGAGCCGCTGGTGACGTCGGTCTTCGATTTCGGATTACGGACGGCCCGACCCATTCACCACGAACTGCTCGACTGGCTGGCGGTCGAGTTCATGGAATCGGGCTGGGACATGAAACGGTTGCACACGCTGATCTGCACATCGCGGGCGTATCGGATGCGCAGTGGAAGCACCGACGCCGAAGCGTCCCACCGCGCTCTCGATCCCGACAATCACTACTACTGGCGGATGAACCCCCGGCGGATGGAGGCCGAAGTAATCCGCGACAGTCTGCTGCAACTGTCCGGCCGGCTTGACACGACCATGGGTGGCCCCGATGCACCGACCGCCGCCGCCGAGGAGGGATTGCGGCGCACGATTTACTACCGGTACTCGCGCGACGACCGCATGTTGTTTCTGACGATGTTCGACGCCGCCAGTGCCGAGGAGTGTTACCGCCGGCACGAAACCGTCGTTCCACAACAGGCCTTGGCCTTTATGAACGGCAAGCTGGTCTTCGACCGCGCCGCAGACATCTCCCGGTTGATTTCGAAAGAAGTGGGAGATCGTCCGACGACGGATTTTGTGACGGTCGCCTTCGAACGGTTGCTCGGACGCAAGCCATCGGCCGCGGAATGGGCGGAAGCGACCGACGGTGTCGACAAGCTGCTGGCGGTCGAGAGTGGTGACGCGGCTGGGGGGGCCGCAGCCGGTTCCGCCGACGGAACACCCCTGGAACGTGCCCGCGCCGCGTTCATTCATGTGCTGCTGAACCACAACGACTTCGTGACGATCCGCTGACTGACGCCAACTTGATCGTGAGTGATCCCATGCTGTCCGAGAATCTGAATCCTGCCTGCTGTCTCTCCCGTCGCGGGCTGTTCGCCGGCGCGGGGCTGGGACTGGCGGGGATCGCGCTGCAATCACTTCTGGTACGCGACGGACTGCTCGCCAACGAACCCGATTCAGGCGAAGAGGCGGACTGGTCGCCCCCCGATGGCCGGCCCCACCGCGCTCCCCAGGCGAAGCAGGTGATCCTGTTGATGATGCGCGGGGGGTTCAGTCATCTGGAGACGTTTGATCCCAAACCCGAACTGACGGCTCACGCCGGGAAGACACTGGGGGAGTCCCCCTACAAAGGGGTGTTGGAGTCCCCCTACCTGAAGAATGTGCGCGAACAGGTCGCAAACAACATCATCGACAAGACCCAGGCGCGGATCTTCCCCACGCAAATCGGCTTCCAAAAGGGGGGCCAGTCGGGGATCGAGGTGAGCGACTGGTTTCCCAACGTGCGCAACTGCGTCGACGATCTGGCGGTGATCCGCTCGATGTGGACGAGCGACAACAACCATGGCGCGCAGATGGAGTTTCTGACCGGAAGGCACTTGCTGGACGGCTGCTTTCCGACGCTGGGGGCGTGGATTCGCTACGGGTTGGCCGCTCAAAGCGACAGTGTACCGCAGTTTGTGTCGATGGGTTACCAGCTCGACTCCCAGTGTCACGGCGCGACCGATCCCGACTATCTCGGGCCGGAAAACGCGGGGATTGTGCTCAAGGTCGACCCCGAGAATCCGCTTCCCTACGCGAAGCCCGCGCGGCCGCTCTCGGCAGTTCAGGCGCGCTCCCGGGCCGACCTCTTGGGTCGGCTCAATCGGCTCTCGGCGCTCGATCATCCCGACGACGCGACACTACGCGCCCGCATTCAGTCGTACGAACTGGCGTTCAAAATGCAGACCGCGATCCCCGAGCTGCTGAAATTCGAGACCGAGACTCCCGCCACCCAGAAGATGTATGGTCTCGATCAGGATGTCACCCGTCCCTTCGGCCAGCAACTGCTCGCGGCCCGGCGGATGGTCGAGCGGGGCGTGCGGTTTGTGCAGATCTTCCATGGAGATGGGGCGGCTGGTTCCTGGGACGCCCACTCGGCTCTCAAGCAGAATCACACGTCACTTTGTGCGCAGGTCGATCTGCCCACGGCAGGTTTGATTCGCGACTTGAAGCAGCGCGGACTGCTGGATGAGACGATTGTGGTGTTCGCAACCGAAGGGGGGGGAATTCGCGGGGGAGTGGTCCATGGCGCAACCGATGAACTCGGCTTCCACGCCGTCGAACATCGGCATTATGTCACCGACGTCCACGCCACGATTCTGCACCAGCTCGGTCTTGATTCGCACCGGCTGGAGATCCCCGGCCGCAAGCGGCTGGAGATGGAGCATGGTCATGTGATTTCTCAGATTCTGGGAAAAACAGGATCCCCAAGGTAAAATTCCTCAGTCGCGATTTTCAGTGAGGACCACCGTGTCGAAAGTGACGCTACCGAGCTTGGCTCGCCGTTTGGCGGAAGTAGAACGTCGTCTGAATGAGAAGGACGTGTCAGTCATTCCGGCGGCGAGAGACTGGCGAAGTGTCGTCGGAATTTCCGAAGACAACGATTTTACGCGGCGGATGCTCGCGGAAATTGAAGCGGCGCATGCTGCTGATCTCGAAGCCGTGCGGGCAGAGTAAGCGTCTAGACCCGCGGATAACCCAATGCCCGTTCGTAACGCCCCCGTGCCCACGCGATCTCAAACGCCCGCGCGAGATCGAGTGGAACGTCGGCGTCGGGCGACTTCAGTGGGACTGCGATGGTGGGCAGTGGGTCGCGAACGGAGAAGGCGTAGAGTTGCGCCGACGGAAGATCATCGCCGCGCGCGACCAGCGCGAAGTAGTCAGTGTTCGGCAAGGGGGTCGCGATGGGCATTCGGCGTCCGAACCGCAGCAGATCCAACTCCACGAGGTTGACCCCCTGGTGCAAAAGGCGTTGTCTCGACGTATTGGCCGTATCCTACGCCCGATTTGTTCGAAGGCGACAAAAGTTCGAAAACCGTCACCAATTCGCGGTATTTGCCGAATCGAATCTCGAGATAGGCCTGCCGGTGCGGGTCGGCCTCCAGCGTGAGCGTCACGGGAATCGACGACGAAACTGACATAACTCCGGTATTCGCCGGACCGGCGTCAAGGCGATTCGTGGTTTCAAGAATCGCCACATTCGGGATGAATTCACGAACCACCGGTGATTCGGCACGGTCGTCGGGGATCTCGACAACGCTAATCCGCTCGTCAATCCGCGCTTCGTATCCCTCGGGAAGTCGATCGGCGATCTCTTCTCGACAGACATTCACAAACGTTGAATGAAAATCGGGCCAAATCCGAATTTCCTCCAGTTTCAGATCCATTCCCGGAAATTGTCTCGGCATTGTGGAATCCTGGAATTGGAGGAGATGCGAAAATGTACTGGCCGCGCGGCGTTTCACCAGTGCGTTTTCAACCGCTTTGAACATGGTACGCCAACTCCGCCGGAAACCGCCAGTTGGTCGCTGGCCGGGGCAACGGTCTGCGGCTGGAGCGGTCCTCTTTTTTCAACCGCCCGCCTCGGGACGAGGCTCGCCCGATCTCCAACTTGATTTCAGCAACTCATCCAGAGAGCAGGTATGGCGCGAGACTCCATCCTGTTTATCCCTTTCATCCTCTTCATCCTGTCAAATTCTTTCCGTCGGTCGAACTCACTCTCTGAATTTTCTGTTCGTGATATCTTGTCGGCATTCCCGCCTGTGGAAGTGGCCGCCTCAAACGGTCGCCAGACTTCCCCCTGAACCGCCGAGAACTACCCTACGCGATCGAACCAATGCCAAGTCACACCGAAGTTTCCAACGTGCCCAACCGGGCTCTGAGCCAGTTCGGATTGGCAGTCCTCGTTTCGGTGGGAGCGATTGCGCTCTTCGCCGGCACCGTCGCGGTTCCTCCGTGGCAGGAGGTGCAATGCCAACGTCGCCAGACCCTTTACTGGTCGGAACGGACTGCGATTCGGAGCCGATCATTCGCGGGTTTCGACTCGCTGCTTACTCCGGAGAAATGGTCCAGTGTGAAGACGCCGCCGAACTCGAACTCTGGAGAATTGTTTGAATCGACCGAGTTTCAGATCTTTTGGCCGGCACTCGTTGGGGAATGGCTCGTCATTGGCGCAGTCGCGGTCACAGTTTTCAGCTCGCTGTCACGGCGCTGGATTCCTCCGACAACCCAACTTTCACACCAATCGATCGCGGATCCTGTTGACGGAACCAATGAGCCCGCGGCCGAGCTGTGATTCGCTGGGTTGCGACACGATCGACGAGGGACTGAGGTGATCTCTACGTTGGTCATTATCCCGACTGATCCCCGGCTCCGACTCGGCGCACAACGGCACAGCGTTGATGCGATTGGGGCGCTGCCGCAGAATGCCTTCATGCACATCCGGCCCGCGACAACCACCGACGCCGAGCAGATCGGGCGGATTTACTTCCACACGATCCGCACCGTCAACCAGAAGGACTACACCCAGGCGCAGGTTGAAGCGTGGGCACCCGAAGCGAGCGCTTCCCCCGAAGGCTGGCGGCTCAAACAGCAGAATCGCTGGACGGCGGTCGCTGAGGAGAACGGGGTGATCCTGGGTTTCGGCGAACTGGAGCCGACCGGCCACATCGATTGCTTCTACGTTCACCACGACCACCAGCGGCGGGGTGTTGGCCGACAGTTGCTGCTCGCGATTGAAGAAGAGGCCGGCCGGCGGGAACTGAGCCGACTGTTCCTGGAGGCCAGCATCACGGCACACCCATTTTTCACCGCGATGGGTTACTCCACGGTCCGCCAGCAACAGGTGACGATACGCGGCCAGCAATTGACGAATTTCGTGATGGAGAAGAATCCGCCTAATGTGTCATAGCGTAGGTTACGATGTTAATCCCCAGCGGATAGGCCCACTTTTCAGAGTAATCCCGGAAGTAGTTTGGATTCACCCCTTCCTGTTCCCAGCCATCTCCCAGGTCGGTGTTGTGGCAGATCAGCACCACCATCCGCTGTTTGTCGTCGAACAGCGCTTTGAAATGCGCCTCGTGGGCATCCCAGCGCTCTGTCGTTTGCCCGGCTTCCCAGGCGTGAATGCTGGGAATCATCGGCTTACTCTTCAGGTCGTACACGCAGTGAAAGATCTCGTGTTCCAGCGGAAGTTCCTGCGGTTCCTGGTTGGGAAAAACCCGTTTGATCTCGCGGCGGAAATTCTCCCATTCGTCCTCCCCCCAGAAATCATCAACCATCAGAAAGCCGCCGTTTGTCAGGTAACGGCGTAAGGCCAGCACTTCTTCGTCGCTGAAGAGCAGATTTCCCGGTTCAATGAGGTATAGGAACGGAAAATCGAAAATCGCCTCGTCGGTCAGCTCGTAGATCTTGCCTTGGGGGTCGACTTTGAGCGCGGTGAGCTGCTGGAGTCGAAAGGAGAAATTCAAATCGCTGTCCGGCCAGTCGGTCGCCCATTTCTCCCAGCCCCTCCCACCATACGACGAATACCGGACACGAACGAACGTGAACAGGTCGGCGGTGAATTGGGAGTTGTTCTCCCAAATGGGGAGGCCTTTCCGGTCAGCGGTTTCTGGCCGGATATCGCGCCGACGTCCCCGTCCCCATTGGGCGATCGCACCGCCGGCACATCCCAGCAAGACCAGGAGAATGAGCCCGCGGACGATCCAGGTTCGATTCATGGCGATCCCTCGGCTAGGGGTGGTGGGTCGGGTCGGCGATCTCGCTCCGACACCACATCCAGCAGCAATTTGTGAGCCGCGCGAAACCGGGGAGTCCGTTCAAGCGCCAGCAGCGCCTCGCGGCGGGCCGATTCCCAATCCCCGGAGCGTAACCGAACTCGCCCCAACCGCACGCGCAAATCGGAGGGGTCGAGTGGATCAAGCCTCAGCAGCGCTTCGAGACTCTCGGCCGCCAACACATCGTCGCCTAACCGTTCCGCCGCCAGTACGGCCCGGCGATATGGGGCGGGCTGCAAAGGATTGACCGCCAGCCACCGCAATGACTGGATCCGCACCTCTCCCCAATCCTCGGCGTTCGTCGCCAGTTCCGATAGACGGTCCAGTGCCGCCACTTGATTGGGCGACAATGCTACCAGTTTTGCCAACGCGGTCCGCTCCGCTGGCAGATCGCTCAGCCCGCGATGGACGCGCGCCAGAAGACCGTACAGACTCTCTTCCCCGGGATCGTCGGGATAAATCCGCCGCATCGCCTCGAGCGGCTCTTTCGCCTGTTCCCACTGCTTGTCGGCGACGAGCTGTTTCGCCAGCCGAAGCAGTCCCGGGTAATTCTGCGGATGTTCGCGCACCCAATTGGACAGGAGGGATCGATCTGCCTTCAGCGGCAATTCAGGTTCCGACCAGTCGGCGTCGGGTGCGAGCGACTCGGCGACTTTTCTCGCATAGTCGGCGAACGCCCGATCGAGTTCCTCGGCCGATCCCGCTTGCCGTCCCAGTGCGTCGTGAATCTCGACCCCCGCCCCCAGATCGTCCAAAACCTTCAGCAGCGCGTCGAAGCCATGCGTCGCCACCAGATATTCGACGACCAGCGACGCTTCGTAGTAGGCGAATTGCAAATGCAGCGGTGTCTTCGGACGCAGGAAGGCCCCACTCAGTCGCGAGACGGGAGTCAGCTCGTCCCCCAATAGCATCTTTCGATAGCGCGGATTGATCGACTGTCCCCATGCGGGACTGGCCAGACGCTCTTCGTAGACCGAAATCCCCTCGCTCAACCAGCGCGGCATGCGATTGCGGGTTTTGTTCAACGTGACGACGTGACAGAACTCGTGCCACAGCGTCGCCTCCCAGCAGGTGGGATGATCGGCTTGCGACGCCGGGCTGTTCGCGGTGATGACGGTCCCGAAACAGACTCCCAGAAAACCATCTCCTCCCGGCATTCCAAACGTGCGGATGGCGAAGTCCTGCTGCCGGGGGAACATCTCGACCACGATGGGGGCGGGAAGCTGAACCTGGTATTTCGCTCCGAGTGTCGCCTTGGCCCGCTTCAACAGGGCCATCACCCGTGGCCCGTAAATGCCGGCTTCCCGGGCATCCATCCGCAGGGTGACGCCGTCAGCCTCCAGCGTGCGAAACTTCGCAACCGTTTCCTGGAGTGTCACCAGGTTGTGCGCGAAGATGTTGTACCCGTCGGCCTTGTAGACGGCGTCGGCCAGTTTCCAGCCCTCTTCTTCCTGCCCTAACCGCAACAGATCCTGGGAAAGCTGCGTCTGAGCGGGCAGGTATTTGGAATCAAACTCCAAAGCGCGGCGTTGCGCCGCCGCCCCCTCGGCGAAGCGATATTTCTGCGACAGCTTCTTACCTAGAACAAAGTCCACTTCCGGGTTCGATTTCCAGAATTTCAACGCGGCCGCGCGGAACGCCGTCTCCCGCTCGGGCTGATTTCGCAAATGAGCCAGTACCGCGCGGTAAGCGAGTGACCGTGGCTGGTGCGGGTTGATCGACTCGACGTTATCGAGCAGCTTCTCCGCTTCCACGTAATGCTCCGAATCGATTTCACTCTCGGCCAGCATCAACAGACTGAGAACGTGGTTGGGATTGAGTTCGAGCGCCTGTTTCAGCGCCTCGTCCGCTTGTGCGGAGTCACTGGGGGCGAAGGCCCGGGCCAATCCGTAAAAGGCGTCCGGAGCGGTCGCGTCGAGTTTCGTCGCCCGATCGAAATTCTCGGCGGCCAGCGCGTAGTCGGTCTTGTCGAGCGCCAATTCCGCCGCTGCCAGCCAGGCACCGGCGAATTCGGGCTGTTGTTTTTTGACGACGTTGTACGTCCCTTCCAGGATTCGCTTCGGTTCCAGTCCCTGTGTCAGCAGCAGTTTTCCCAGCACGATCCGACTGGACGGGTCGCTGTATCGCCAAGCGGCCTGACGCAAAAGTAAAACCATCTCGTCTTCGAGTTGGCCGACCAGATCGGGTTGATTGTTGAATCGCCAGACATCCCGCCCCAGCCAGCGGAGCTCAATGCTCTGCGGGAACACCTGTTGCGCCGCCGCCAGCGACTTGGCCGCCTCGGCATAGCGGCCTAATTCCAGCTCGGCCCGAATTTGCAAAATCCGGCAGCGTTCACTCGGTTCCTTGTTGGCGATCGCGGCCGCCGCCTGTTCCGCGCATTCGGAATAGTGACCCTCTTTGAACAGCTTTTCGAGTGGTCGAAGGTCGGCGGCGGCGAGAATTCCCGGTCCTCCCAGAATCCCTCCCAGGACGACCACCAAAATCACAGCAACACCAAGCCTTGCGACGGATTGGCCCCGTTGACCCCGCCCGGAAAAAACCGTCTGCCGGTCCGTGACCGACCCGGAAAAACACCCTAAACCCGTGGGGAATGTGCGGCTTGGCACGGTTCGTGTCCCGAAATCCAGTCGGAGGCGGGGAACTCGCTACGACTCGGGGACCGATTCCCCAAGTCCGACAGGCGAGAACATCTGTGAAGCGGTCTCTTCATCCTACCGCGCCCCGGCGGTCGGCGACAGTCCGCCAAAATCTCCGCAGTGATTCAGACATAAGCGGTCGCCTCGCCGGCTGTCGGGGGGGGGGGGGGGGGGGGGCCAGC
>JAPLOC010000223.1:0-3048 GCA_026692825.1 Planctomycetota bacterium
AAAAAATTCCCTCTTCCCGCGCCAGCCGGGATTGCATGGTCCAGACGTCGGCATCGTCGACGATGTGGCCCGTCCCACCTGTCGCGCCGCACTCGGCGATCGCCAGATTCCCATCAATTAGATTCGGAACCTGCAGTCCGCTGATTTTCGTTTCGCAGGCCACTTCGCGCCCTTCGGAAAGTCCCAACCGCAGCGCGGTGGCAATTGTGTCGTTCCCCCGCGGCTGGACGATTTCCACCCGGGGCGAATGGCCCAGCTCGCCCCGTTGGACGAGCTGGCGGAATCCCCGGGCGATCGCCACCGCGGCACCGCAGCCCCCCGCCGGGCAGAAGACGTGGTCAACCCTGGAATCTCTCTGTGAATGCAGTTCGAAACTGATGGTCTGTACGCCGGTCATTCCAATCGGGCTGTATTTGAACGCGCTGATTTGCATGGCGGCGTCGGCCGCCGCTCCGTGCAGATGCAGAGCGGCGAAGACCTGTTGGGTCACTTCGGGTCGGAACCCGAATCCGCGAATGCGGTGTAAACGGGCACCGTATGCCAGGAGTTGCCGGCATTTTTCCAGGGGAGCGGTCTCGACGAGCGCGACATGGCAGGCGATTCCCGCCGCCGCGCAATAGCCCGCCAAGGCAGCCCCGGTGTTGCCGCTGGATGTCGCCAAACAGCGTTTTTTGCCCCGGGCGACCATGTCAGAGACGGCGACCGCCGCGAAGCGGTCTTTGTACGAACCGGTCGGACAGAGGTTTTCGAGCTTGAAAAACAGGTTGTTCAACCCCGCCCGGGGACCGATCGATCGCGACCGAATCAAGGGAGTCCCTCCCTCACCCAGGGTCACACGAGCCGACTCGGGTATCGAAGGCAGCGCGTCAGCCCATTTCCAGACACTCATTGAAAGCACTCCTGATGGACGAAGGTCGCGGGGGAGGTATCGTCGACAATTCTTTGGGGAATGGCAAACGACGTGCCGGCGCGACACGAGATTTCGCTAAAATTCCGCCCGACAAACCTCTCTGGCCACAACCGGCCAAAACCCGTAAACTCCGCCCCCCAGTCACGATTTCGCCAGGGACGGTGCGGATGTCATGGAGAGTTTGAAGGTCGATGCGCTGATCATCGGCGGAGGAGTCGCCGGTTTGTGGACGCTCGACGCGCTGCGCCGATCGGGGCGGTCGGCGATGCTCATTGAAGGACATCGCCTGGGGGGCGGGCAGACGATCGCGTCCCAGGGAATTCTCCATAGCGGGCTCAAGTACTCGCTGGCGGGTGTCCTGACGAATGCCGCCCGCGAGGCGCGTGAAATGCCCGTGTTGTGGCGGCGCTGCATTGCCGGCGAGGCCGAACCCAATCTTTCCGCCGTCGCAGTTTCGTCCGAGTCATTTCATCTGTGGGGAACACACAGCGCGTCGTCTCGCATCGGCCTGCTGGGGGCTCAACTCGGTCTCAAGGTGACACCCAGAAACGTGCCGCGCGCCGAGTATCCCTCGGTGCTTCGCGACTGTCCCGGTTCGGTGTTCCGGGTCGACGAACAAGTCATCGCACCGGCGTCATTGGTCGCCGCCCTCGCGGAACCCCATCGGGACGTGATCGTACGAGTCGATCCGGCGACAGAAGTTGAGTTCGAAACCACGGCGCCAGGGGTCGTGCGCCGAATCAGCCTGCACGCCGCCCGACGTAATCTGACGGTGCGCGTCGAACCCCGGTCGGTGATTCTTACCGCGGGGAAGGGGAATGGGGTTTTGCGGTCCCGTCTGGGACTGGACGCGGGGGCGATGCAGTTGCGGCCGTTGCATTATGTGCTATTGCGCGGGGGGCTTCCCGAGTTCCATGGTCACTGTGTCGATTTGAATCGGACACGGGTCTCGATCACATCGTCACGTGATCAGAACAACCGCGTCGTCTGGCAGGTTGGCGGACAGGTCTCGGAAGATGGCGTTCGCATGGACGCCGAGTCGCTGCTGGAATTGACCCAATCGGAACTTCTGGCGGTGATGCCCGGACTGGATCTTTCGGAAACAGAATGGACCACCTGCCGGGTCGATCGGGCCGAGGGGACGACACGGGGCGGAGCGCGGCCAGACTCGTATCGGCTGCTTCAGGAAGGGAACGTGCTGACCGCGTGGCCGACCAAACTGGTACTGGCCCCGCAGCTCGCCGCTGCGATCCTTGAACAGATGCCTGCCAGCGCCGCCAGCTCGCCCTCCACGTCGCTCGAAGCGTTGCGACACTGGCCCCATCCCGAAGTCGCCAGCCCGGCGTGGGAGGAGATCCGAAGCTGGTTGCCCTACCGTCGGCGGCCCGCGCGGCGGAACGCGGCGTGATCCGGGAGCTT
Organism: Planctomycetota bacterium; assembly: GCA_026692825.1. Lineage (GTDB taxonomy): Bacteria > Planctomycetota > Planctomycetia > Planctomycetales > Planctomycetaceae > UBA10511. The sequence goes on from JAPLOC010000223.1 coordinate 2,330, forward strand.
CAACCAATGACGTCGCGTGTCTTGGGGAAGACCGGGCTCTCCATCAGTCCCATCGGGTTCGGTGCGTTCAAAATCGGTCGCAACGAAAAGATCAAATACCCGCTACCGTACGACCTGCCAGACGATCTGGCGGTCTCGCGACTGTTGAATGGGGTGCTGGATTTGGGCATCACACACATCGACACCGCGCCCGCGTATGGAGTGAGTGAGGAACGAATCGGCCGAACGCTGGCGAGCCGTCGACAGGAGTTCGTGCTTTCGACAAAAGTCGGGGAGATTTTCGAAAACGGCGCATCCCATTACGACTTCAGCCAGACGGCGGTTCGGGAGAGCGTCGCGAGGAGCCTGAGGCTGTTACGGACCGAGATTCTCGACATCGTGTGCATTCACGCTCCCGCCGACGACTTGAGAGTCCTGCGTGAAACAGACGTCGTTGAAACACTGAAAGAACTTCAGCGGGCGGGGACGATTCGCGCGATTGGGTTTTCGGGCAAGACCGTGCCGGCCGCGCTCGAAGCGCTCGACTGGGCCGACCTGTTGATGATCGAGTATCACGTGAACGACCGCTCGCACGCCGGCGTCATCGCCACGGCGTGTGAACGTGGCGTTGGCGTTCTGGTGAAAAAAGGACTGGCATCGGGGCACCTGCCCGCCGATGTGGCGATACCCTTTGTTCTGAACACGGTCGGCGTGACAGGTCTGGTCGTGGGGGGATTATC
>JAPLOC010000223.1:3096-14035 GCA_026692825.1 Planctomycetota bacterium
GATTATCACTGGAACACATCCGCCACAATGTCGAAATCGCCGGCGATTGTGAACCGCTGGAATCCGACACAGGTCACACCAAAGACTGACGCGGCTCGGGTGTTGCGGAGCCTGTTGACTTCCCGGGTGGACCGACTCCGGAAATCGAGCGTCCCGAGGGGGCCCTTATGTCGCGACGACGCTCCGCGGCGTCGCGCCCGACGGCGCTGCCGGCGGATAGGTCGGCTTAGCGTCACCCGGCGTTTGACTTTGGTCCCGTGCGAACAGCGCTTCCGATACATGTTTCAATCTGTCTCCACTTCACAGAGAAGTAAGCAGCGATCGACAGATTGTAAAGTGGCTCTGGTCGCTCAGCGAAATTGGTACCGTGGTGCATTGTTGCTGGCAAGAGGCGACAGTGATCGCCCGATTGCCTTGCGAATCCTTTCCGATCCCAGTAGCCTCCAAAGAATGTTCACATCGCTTTGAAGTCTGCCGCCAAACGAAGAAGACTGGGTGAGTTCCGCAATGGATCAAATGGGGCATTCCGGGGCTGCGAGGCCCGCCAATCCCGAGGAACCCTGGCTGCAGGTTCTCGGCTCCCGGTACTTCACCGCGTGGCTCGCCGAGCGGAACGTCAGCGTGGCTCTCACCACCTACCAGACGGCGAAGCTGTTTCTCATCGGCCGGCAACCGGATGACCGAATCTCGGTCTTTGAGCGCACATTTAACCGCAGTATGGGGTTGTGGGGCTCCTCCGATTCGCAAACCCTATGGATGAGCAGCCAGTACCAGCTCTGGCGGTTTGAAAACTCGCTCTCCCCGGGAACGACGCACGACGGCTACGACCGCGTCTACATTCCACGTGCCGCTCACACCACGGGCGATCTCGATATTCACGATGTTGTTGTGGAAGCGAGTGGCCGCGTTGTGTTCGTCAACACTCTGTTTGGCTGCCTGGCCACGATCAGCGAGCGGGCGAGTTTCACACCGTTGTGGCGCCCTCCGTTTATCAGTGGTCTGGTTCCCGAGGATCGTTGTCATTTGAATGGTCTGGCCGCCCGTGACGGCAAAGCGCGGTACGTGACCTGCGTGTCGCAAAGCGACGTCGCCGACGGGTGGCGCGACCGCCGGCGCGACGGCGGTTGTGTGATCGATGTTCAATCGAATCAGACAATCGCCACCGGCCTTTCGATGCCTCATTCTCCGCGCTGGCATCAGGGGAAACTCTGGCTGCTCAACGCGGGTTCCGGTGAGATTGGCCACATCGATTTGGCGACCGGCAAGTTCGAACCGCTCGCCTTCTGTCCCGGGTTTCTCCGTGGTCTGGCGTTTTCGGGTGACTATGCAATCGTCACCCTGTCAAAACCCCGGCACGATCTGACATTTGGCGGACTCGCCGTCGACGAGCAGTTGAAGTCCCGCGACGCGCAGGCCCAGTGTGGTATTCAGGTGATCCACCTTCCGACCGGTGCGATTTCTCACTGGTTGCGATTTGAGGGGATGGTGACCGAACTGTACGACGCCGTCGTCCTGCCGGGAACGGTCCGTCCGATGGCGATTGGATTGAAAAATGACGAAATCGCCCGGTTGATCACCATCGGCGAATCGGCGGGTTTGTGATTGATTCCGTAAGTACCAGGACGTTACATCGCTTAGAAAACGACAACACCCGGGACGAAACCGCAGTTGCGAGTTCAAGGTGAACTGCAAAACGGCGGATTCGGTTCCCGGGTGACGCGGCGGTTCAGGCGGCGCGAGTCGTTGTGATGGCGGTTTTTGTCAAATGGGTCGGTTGGACTTAGAAATCAATCTTCGCCCGCAGTCCGAACACCACCGCGGTATCGATGTCCCGCACATTCGGAGGAAGTGTCCGTTCGCGAGCCGGCCCCAGAATCTGCAGGTCCGGCGTCAACCGGAACCACGGAGTGACGGCGACGTTGTAGAACATTTCCACCCCCTGGTCGTTGCCGACTGGCAGCAGCTTGGGTGCCAGAGTCTGCACGGGATCCGAGTAGCCGACATAGAAGTACCCGACGCCGAACGTATCGAGTTGTCGCGACACCATGGGGCTGCTGCCCCCTAATCCCACATACCCCGACCACTGAACCGGACTGGGTCCATTGTCGGCGAGGCCGAGGTTGCCGAACAATCCCCACGACCGCTTGGAATTGTTGGGGTCGACATACAACGCCTGGTCAGCCATGTAAAACATTGACCAAGAACCCTGGATGGTTCCGGTCGCGATGCCGAAACCCACCCCGGGGTTGTAATAAGGGGTCGGATTGAGGTCGCTGTAGGTTCCGGTACTGTAGGTACCGCCGATTCCCTGATGACCGGGCAGGCCAAAAATCTCGACCGGACGATTGATCATGGACAGAAACGTGACGCCGTTCGTGAAGAAGCTCTCGAACCCACTCGTTGTCGGAGTGTTGTTCGTGTCCATCATCATGAAGGTGAAGACCGGCTCGAAGTTCTCGAGAACCGCGAATCCCGCTCCCAGAGTTGAATACGGAGCGGTCCGTGCCACGACGATTGGCAACGCCAATCCCGTGTTCAGGAACGCGTCGAACCCCCGGCCCGTTGCGTACGGTTGCTTGAGTTCATCAAGCAGGTTCATCTTGCCACCAAACACCGCCAGATTCTCGGAGAGAAACTGGGTGTATTTGACGCCGGTCAACGCGGTGACCGTTCCCGTCGGCCGGGGGAACAGCATCCCCACGTTCGCCGGCATGATCGCTCCGGTGTCGAAGTTAATCGTGTTGCCGTACCGGGTTTCGCCATGCAGGGTGAAGAACGACCCCTTCATCAACCCCGCCTTCTCACCGTCGACGTTCACCAAGTAGTCAAACCGGCCGGCGTAGTCGAACTCTTCGTTGATGCCGCCGCTCGTGACCCCCTGGTAGAACTGCGTCGAGTAAACATCGATCGCGATTCCCTGCTGCGCGAGCTGGTCGCGGGTTCCCAGCCAGTTGCCCGTCAGTTTCGGGCGTTCGAGGAACGGGCCGGCAAACGGGGAGGCGGGGGGGAGTGCGGGGGTGGTTTCACACAGCCATTGAGGAATCGCCGGCTGTCCCGCTGGGGGAATGGCGGGCGGATTCACCGAATCGACAATTCCCGCTTCATCTCCCACCAAGGGGGGAAGTTCGGGAATGGTGCTGTCCTGAGCAATTGCCAGACGGGCACCAGTGAGCAGCAGCGCGGGAAGAAGTGACTTTCTGAGCATGGGATCGGTGCCATGTGGGGTGACAGCACAGCCGGCATATCGGCTTCCGTGCCAAAATTCGATGCCAACGGACCTGTGGAACTTATCGGCATTGGAATCACAATCCACAGAAGGTGCATGATTTAGGTCGCCGTGGAGAACGGGGGGAGTTTTCTCCGGAACTTTGCTCTTGGGGATTTGGGGGGAATTTTGTCAATATGGCGGCTACACGCCCGGTAGATGTGTCGTATTCGTCAAGATTTACCCTGTCGGCAAAAATTGCCGATACTGTTTCTGGAGAGGGATCAGAATTCGCGCGCATTCCGGGTGAACGGAGTGTGCGACAGCACTCGTTTCGTGACGCTCCGGAATCGGCGACATGCCTTTGAGTACCTCGCGCGGTGAACGACGGAAGCTGCGGGCCACACGACGCCCCACGCTGATCGTGCGGACACTGTTTGTGTGGTTGCTCTTTCTGGCACCCGTTGGGCTGACGCGGGCCTTTGGCGAGCCGGCGACGAATGAGACGGATTCTCTTCCGGAATCCCGTCGCATCGATCGCCTCGAAAAGTCGCTGGAGTCGGTGATCGCTGAGAACGAACGGCTGGGGGCGGAGAACGCCCGGCTGGCGGAAGACATTCGCCAACTCCAGCAACAGTCGCCGTTTCAACCATCTGTCGAATCGCCAGAGTCGGAATGGACGACGGTCCCCACCGTTTCGAGCGGAAATCTGAAGGCGATTTCCGCATCCGAATACCGGGTGGGCTACGATGGTGGATTCGTGATCTTCCCGGAGGAGGACGACGAGTCCCCCTTCTCGTTGAAGATCAACAGTCAGACGACATTTCGCTACTCGGGCTTTTTGAGCGAGACATCGGAATGGACCGACAGCGCCGGCAACGTGACTCCTCTCGTCAGCAGCAGCAACTTTCTGATCCCTCGCGGACGGCTGATATTGTCCGGCAAGGCGTTGCTTCCCGATCTCACCTATCTCGTCAACATCGACTACAACTCGGCCACAAGCAATCCCATTGGTTTTCGGGCCTACGCGTTGAATTACAAGTTCAGTCGCGCTTTCACGATCAGCGTGGGGCAGAACAAGGTTCCCGGAACGCGGGAATGGATTGGAAGTTCGTTCGTGGCGCAGGAGGGGCCAGACCGCACGATGGCGACCACGTTCTTTCGCCCCAGTCTCAGTCAGGGGATCTGGTGTACCGGAGAGCCAGCCGACGGCTGGTTCTACCACGCGATGATTTCCAACGGATTCAACACGCTCAATCTCAGACCGAGCCAGCTCGACAATCGGGCGTGCTGGTCCGGTTCGACCTGGTGGGAACCGTGGGGCGCGTTCGGTCCCGGGTATTCCGACTTGGAAGCTCACGAACAACCCGCAGTCCGTCTTGGCGGCAGCTACACGTTTTCCATGGAGCAGGGTAGCCAGTCGAACAACAACGCTCCCGAAAACTCCTCGATCCGACTCTCTGACGGCACACTCATCACCCAGCAGGGAGCCTTCGCCCCCGGGGTGACTTTGACTCAGTTCAATATCTCGCTGCTGGCGCTGGATCTGGCCTTTAAATATCAGGGAATCAGTCTGTCGACAGAAGGCTATTATCAAAACCTTTTGGGACTGGAAGGGAACGGCCCCATTCCGCGCAGTTCCACTCAGGCGTATGGCGGGTTCGTTCAGGGGGGATACTTTGTGATCCCGCAGGAAGTTGAGCTGTATACCCGGACCTCGGTGGTCACCGGAGATTATGGAACCGGAAATGAGTACGCGGGGGGTTTCAACTGGTTTATTCTCCCGGGGAAAAGCAATCTGCGATTCACCGCCGACACCGCTTGGCTGCACAATTCCCCCGCCGACCAGAACCGCACCGGATTCGTCGCGGGCCAAACGGGCCTCCTGATTCGAACCCAAATCACCGCCTCTTTTTAACAAGGGGGCGGTTCTTGACCCGGTCCGAGCTGCCGCTCGAGGTCGCCGACGGCCGCTCCCGCTGGTCGCTCATCTTGTCCGCAAAAACGCGGTCCCCTTTGGTGTTTGGCAATTCGCTGCCTTGGGAATGACCGAGCCGCGACTCAATCTCGTGTGTCTCGCTTGGTATCATCGTCCCGACACGACTCCCTTCCACCCGCGGCTGTCCGCATGCGCATTGAAATCCCCAAGCTCTCGCTCGTCGTTCTCATCGGCCCCAGTGGCGCGGGGAAGAGTACATTCGCGCGGAAGCATTTTTTGCCGACCGAGGTGATTTCTTCTGACTATTGCCGTGGTCTGGTCAGTGATGATCAAAACAACCAGGCGGCCAGTTCCGACGCGTTTGAAGTGTTGAATCTAATCGCCGAGAAGCGGCTGGCGCGCGGTCGCCTCACGGTGATCGACGCCACCAACGTCCAGAAGACCGCCCGGGCTCCGTTTGTGCAGATCGCCCGCAAGTACCACTGTCTGCCGGTCGCGATCGTTCTCAATCTCCCCGAAAACGTCTGCGTCGAACGGAACGCAACCCGCCCCGACCGCACGTTTGGGGTGCATGTCGTGCGTCGTCAGAAGACCGATCTGCGGCAGTCGCTGCGCCGGCTGAAACTCGAAGGGTTTCGTAAGGTCTATGTTCTCGACACGCTGGAAGATGTGGAAGCGGTGACGATCGAACGTGTTCCCCTGTGGAACGACCGGACCGACGAACGTGGTCCGTTTGACATCATTGGCGATTTGCATGGCTGCGCCACCGAACTGGAAGAACTCCTGGGAAAACTGGGATATGTCGCCGAGCGGGTCGAGAACCCCGAACCGTTGTGGGGTGACACGTACTACCGTCACCCGGCCGGCCGAAAGGCGATCTTCGTGGGGGATCTGGTCGACCGCGGTCCGCGCGTTCTGGACGTGGTGCGGATCGTGCGGAATATGACCCTGCATCAGACCGGCCTGTCGGTCGCAGGCAATCACGATATGAAGCTGCTGAAGAAGTTGAGCGGGCGCGATGTGCAGGTGACCCACGGATTGGCCGAATCGCTCGCGGAGATTGAAGCGATCGATTCCGAACAGCGGGATCGGTTCAGCCAGATTCTGGCGAACTATCTGGAGGGGCTGATCAGCCATTACGTCTTTGACGGCGGCCGGCTGGTGGTGGCCCATGCCGGGCTGAAAGAGTCGATGCACGGACGCGGTTCCGGACGCGTGCGGGACTTCGCGCTGTACGGCGAAACGACCGGAGAGACCGACGAGTTTGGTCTCCCCGTCCGACTCAACTGGGCCGCCGACTACCGTGGAGCGGCGACCGTGGTTTACGGGCACACCCCCGTCCCGGAACCCGAATGGCTGAACAACACCGTGGATATCGACACCGGATGTGTGTTTGGCGGTCGCCTCACCGCGTTGCGCTATCCGGAACGGGAATTCGTCTCCGTCCCCGCGCGCCAAACCTGGTGTGAACCGAAGCGCCCCCTGCGAGTTCCCGAACCGGAACCGCCGGCGCTCTCGGCTCAGCAGCAGGTCGACGACATTCTGGACGCCGGGGATGTGCTGGGAAAGCGGATCATCACAACTCGTCTAAGTCGCAACATCATCATTCGCGAGGAGAACGCGACGGCGGCATTGGAGGTGATGAGCCGATTCGCTGCGAATCCCAAATGGTTGATCTACCTGCCGCCGACCATGTCCCCCAGCGAGACAACCAGCGAACCGGGTCTGCTGGAACATCCTGCGGAGGCGTTCGCGTATTACCGCAATCAGGGAGTGCCGCGGGTGGTGTGCGAAGAGAAGCATATGGGGTCGCGCGCGGTTGTGGTGGTCTGTCGCGATGCCGAGTCCGCCCGCAGCCGATTTGGTGTGATCGAAGGGGAGGCCGGCATCGTCTATACCCGCACCGGTCGGCGGTTCTTCAACGACGCCGGTTTGGAGCGGGAATTTCTCGACCGACTGCGAACAGCGCTGGAGCAGGCCAACGTTTGGGAGGATTTTCAAACGACCTGGGTCTGTCTCGATTGTGAACTGATGCCGTGGTCCGCGAAGGCGCAGGAACTGTTGCGCCACCAATATGCCGCCGTCGGGGCGGCGGGCAGCGCCGCGATTCCCCAAGTGGTCTCGTTGTTGGAGCAGGCGGTTGGCAGGGCGGCCGGCGAAGCGCGGGACAAGATCGATCAACTGACCGCCGCGCACCGCACGCGACTGGACAACGTGCGATCGTTTGTGGCCGCCTATCGACACTATTGTTGGCCAGTGAATTCGTTGAACGATTTCAAACTGGCCCCGTTTCACCTGCTGGCGACGGAGGGGCAGGTTCACACGCACCAGACACATGTCTGGCATATGGAGACGCTCGCGCGGGTTTGCGCCGCCGACCCGCAATTGCTGCTGGCGACGCCGCACCGCGAAATCGACGTCACCGATCCGGCGTCGGAACAGGCGGGGATCGCCTGGTGGTGCGAACTGGTGGAACGCGGCGGAGAAGGGATGGTTGTCAAACCGCTGGAGTTCATCGCGCACGGTCCGAAGGGAGTGGTTCAGCCGGCGGTGAAGTGTCGGGGGCCGGAGTATCTGCGAATCATCTACGGTCCCGACTACACCAATCCAGAACATCTCAGTCGGCTGCGCAGCCGAGGAGTGGGGGGGAAACGGTCTCTGGCGATGCGGGAATTCGCGTTGGGAATCGAATCGCTGGAGCGTTTCACCCGGAAGGAACCGTTACGCCGGGTGCATGAATGTGTGTTCGGCGTGCTCGCACTGGAGAGCGAGCCGATCGATCCGAGGTTGTAGGACATCACGATCGCGAATCGAACCGGGATTCCACGAAAAAACGGGGGCGACTCGTTGGAACGCGAAACCCGCGTCATCGATTCGACTCCAGGTGGTTCGGTAGAGCGGTTGTTCCCGTTCACTTCACAATCAGATTCACCATGCGATCCTTCACGAAGATCACTTTCACAATCTGCTTGCCGGCCAATTGGCCAGTCAGTTTCGCGTCGGCGTGAATGACCGCCAGGACCGACGCCTCGTCGGCACCGGTGGGGACTTTCACCTTGCCACGCATCTTGCCGCCGATCTGGACCGGAATCTCCACCTCGGCCAGCACCAGCAGCGCCGGGTCGAAGGTGGGCCACGGTTCGTACGCCAGCGACTTTTTGTGCCCCAGCAGTTCCCACAACTCCTCCGCCAGGTGCGGCGCGAGCGGGGACAACAACAGCACAAACGGTTCGACGATTTTCCGTGGCCGGACTTCATCACTCGCCAGCGCGTTATTGAACTCCATCAACCTGCTGATCGAAGTGTTGAACGACAACGACTCCAGGTCGTTCGTCACCGCCTGAATCGTCTTGTGCAACAGCCGATTTTGCTCGGGGGTCGGTTCGACATCTTGAACCGCAGGATTCAAACGGATCTCGTCGGCGATCTCGTCGGTGAGCGAGCGCCAGACCCGCGCCAGAAACCGACTCACCCCTTCAACCCCCGTGGTACTCCCCGGCTTCGACGCTTCCAGCGGACCCATGAACATTTCATACAGCCGCAACGAGTCGGCACCGTATTCGTCGACGACCGAATCGGGATTCACGACGTTCCCCCGCGACTTCGACATCTTGAACGACCGGCTCTCGATGATGATCTCGGGTCGGTCGGCGAGAATGAAATCGCCCCCCTTCTTCGCGATCTGGTCGGGCTTGAGGCTGATCGCCTGGACCTCGCGACCCGTCCCTTTCTCGATCGGCGATCCGTTGTCTTCAACCCCCGTGGTCACCTCGCGGGCGGAGATCCAGGTCCCGTCGGGGCGCTGGTAACCGGTGAGATCTGCTTCTCCCAGGATCATTCCCTGGTTCACCAGCCGATGGAACGGCTCGTCACCCGAGACGTGACCATGGTCATACAACACCTTGTGCCAGAACCGCGAGTACAACAGGTGCAGTACGGCATGCTCGGCCCCGCCAATGTACAAGTCGACCGGCATCCACGCCTTTTCTTTGACCGGGTCAATGAACACCGTGTCGTTCTTGGGGTCGATGAACCGCAGGTAGTACCAGCACGAACCGGCCCATTGCGGCATCGTGTTCGTTTCCCTTGCGAGCTTCACGCCGTCCGCAGCGGTTTTGAACCGCCAATCGTCCGGTGCCTCGGCGAGCGGCGGTTCGGGACGGCCGTGCGGTTTGAAGTGCCGCATTTCGGGAAGCGTGACCGGCAATTCGTGTTCGGCGTCGGTCCGCATCAATCCTGTGGGGTTTCCCTGTGCATCGAGTTCGTGCCAGATCGGGAACGGTTCACCCCAGAAATGCTGCCGGCTGAACAGCCAGTCGCGAAGCCGATAGTTCACCGCGCCCCGTCCCAGCCCGCGGTCGGCAAGCTCCGCGGTGATCTTCTTTTTGAAGTCGCCCGTCGGCGTGCCATTGAACCGTTCGGAATTGATGGCGATTCCTTCACCGGCAAACGGACGCTGCGGCGACCCGTCGACCGTCCGTTCTACCGCGAGTTCCTCCCGGGTGTGTTCGTAGCCTTCAGGCGGTTGGACGACCGGAATGATCGGCAACTCGAACTTGACGGCGAACTCCCAGTCGCGAATGTCGTGCGCGGGAACAGCCATGATCGCGCCAGTGCCGTAACTGGCGAGGACATAGTCGGCGATCCAGATCGGCACCAGTTGCCCATTGACGGGATTGAGCGCGTAACTTCCCGTGAAAACGCCACTCTTTTCCTTCGCCAGGTCGGTGCGATCGAGGTCACTCTTCATCGCCGCCTGGTTACGATAGGCGTCGACGGCCGCCTTGCGATCGGGTGTGGTCAGCCGTTCGACAACGGCGTGTTCTGGCGACAGCACCATATAGGTGGCACCAAACAGCGTGTCCGGGCGCGTGGTGTAGACACGAATGACGTTGTCGCCCGGCTCCGCGGGAAATCGCGACTGGTTGCGATTGGCGATCCATGAGGCAAAGGTCGCGTCGTTGGCCACCTCGCCAGGTGCGCCGATGAAAAAGTCGACCTCGGCCCCTTCACTCCGTCCGATCCAGTTCCGCTGCAGCAGCTTGATGGATTCCGGCCAGGCGACATGATCGAGATCGCCAATCAGCCGCTCGGCGTACGCGGTGATTCGCAGCATCCACTGCCGAAGCGGAATGCGCACCACGGGATGACTCCCCCGCTCGCTTTTTCCGTCGATCACCTCTTCATTGGCCAGCACGGTTCCCAACGCGGGGCACCAGTTGACGGGAGCTTCCTGCTGGTAGGCGAGCCGATGTTTATCCTGATATCGCCGGACCGCCTCTTCGCCCCCGTCGCGGACAGGCTGCGGAATGGGGAGCGTGGAGATCGGCCGTCCTTTGCCACGGCGGCGCGTTCCACGGTGGTCGGTCCATTCGAATTCCGGGTCGTACCACGTTTCGAACAGTTGCAGAAAGATCCACTGCGTCCAGCGGAAGTATTCGACGTCGGTCGTTGCCAGTTCCCGGCTCCAGTCGTAACTGAAGCCGAGCATTTTGAGCTGCCGGCGGAACGTGCCGATGTTGCGATAGGTGGTTTCGCGGGGATGCGTGCCGGTCTTGATGGCGTGTTGTTCGGCCGGGAGTCCGAACGCGTCCCAGCCCATGGGATGCAGGACGGTTTTGCCGCGCATGCGGGCGAACCGGCAGGTGATATCGGTCGCGGTGTAGCCCTCGGGATGCCCGACATGCAGCCCTTCCCCGGACGGGTAGGGGAACATATCGAGAACGTAGAGTTTCTCGCCGGCGGGGAGGTCGGGAGTGCGGAAGGTCTGGTGATTTTCCCAGAACGCTTGCCAC
>JAPLOC010000224.1 GCA_026692825.1 Planctomycetota bacterium
GAACGCCGTCCGCCAAGTGTCGCGACGACGCTCCTGCGGTGTCGCGCCCGACGGCGCAGCCGGCGGCCAGGTCGGTAAGGGTGACACGTTGTATGACTTCAGCGTCATGTGAGCAGTCGTTTCCGATGCGCCGTTTCAATCTGTCTCCACTGAACTCTGCCGAAGATGTCCAGACCGCGGCGTCGTAGGAACGCCGTCCGCCACATGTCGCTCCATCGGGCGTCGTCAAACGATATACTCGGCTTCTTGATGCGTTGAGTAACACAGCCGCACCTCCTCGATTCCACGAAAGGGATCCGTCTTGACCACACAGCGAAAACTCGGAGACAGCGGTATGACGACACCCCCATTGATCCTGGGGGGGAATGTCTTCGGGTGGTCTGCCGACCGTGCCGCTTCGTTCGGGGTATTGGATGCGTTCGTCGCTGGCGGCGGACGGATGATCGATACCGCCGACGTCTATTCGGCCTGGGTGCCGGGCAACGTCGGGGGCGAGTCGGAGACCATCATTGGCGAGTGGCTCGTGAACCGCGGACGACGCGACGACGTGTTGATCGCCACAAAGGTTGGCATGAAGCCGGACGGTCCCGGGGCACTCTCGGCCGATCGGATTGCCACCTGCGTCGAGGCCTCTCTGAAGCGGCTACGGACCGACTACATCGATCTCTATTATGCGCATCGTGACGATGCGGAAACGCCTCTTGAGGTCACGTTGGGAGCGTTTGACCGGTTGGTCCGCGCGGGCAAGGTGCGGGCCATCGGTGCGTCCAATTACGACGCCGCGCGTCTGGCGCGGGCGGAGGAGGTCAGCTCGGAACAGGGACTGGCCCGGTATACGGTTTTGCAGCCCCACTACAATCTGCTGGTTCGGGAACTATTCGAAGGGTCAGTTCAAGAATTGTGTCTGGCTCAGGGAATCGCGGTGGTTCCGTATTTCCCGCTCGCTTCCGGATTTCTGACGGGGAAATACCGCAAACCCGCCGATCTGGAAGGCAGAGCCCGCCGAGTGGCGGCTGAAAAATATCTGAACGAATTTGGCCTGCGGGTTCTGGCGGTTCTCGACAAAATCGCCATCGAGTCCAACGCCGCGCCAGCCCAGATCGCGCTCGCCTGGCTGTCTGCCCAGCCAGCAGTGACGGCACCAATCGCCAGTGCCACCAGCGTGGCTCAAATCGAGGAACTGCTCGCTGCCATGCGGTTGAAACTCACAGCCGAGCAACTTGCCACTTTGAATGCTGTGAGTGCGAAAACCCCAGGCGTGCCACCACGCAATGGTTGAGAGGCACCTGGCGAACCGAACAATTTCAGCGTCCCACTCGCGTCGGGCAAGCGCGTGAGGCTTCCGGTCTAACGAGAGTGGCCTCTCGTCTCTGGGCCAAGCGGATTGTCGGTTGACTCTGGACGGTTTCGAGATAGAATCTGACTTGTTATTGAGACTGAATCTCAGTCTCTGCATTTTCTGCCGCCAATTGTCGGCAACGATTCTGGATTGACTCCGAGGATTCCATGCTTCCCACACGTCCCTCTCTCCGTCCCCGCCGACCTGGATTCACCCTGATTGAGCTGCTGGTCGTCATTGCCATCATTGGGATTCTGGTCGCTTTGTTGCTCCCCGCGGTCCAGCAGGCACGGGAGGCGGCTCGCAGGACGCAATGTAAGAACAACCTCAAGCAGATCGGGCTCGCGTTGCATAACTACCACGACGCCTTCGGCACTTTTCCTCCCAGTTTTTGCCTGGGCAACGGAGACGGTGGCCGCTGGTCGGCCCAAGCCCGGTTACTGCCCTACCTCGAACAGGCAAATCTCCTGTTCAAAATCGATCTCAACCATTCTTACAGCAGTCCGCAGAATGCCGCCGCCGGTGTCAATGAACAGAAGGTCTCGATCTATCTGTGCCCCAGCGAAATCAACGCCCGCATGCGGGTTGGCCCCCCCAACCACTTTCCGCTCAATTATGCCTGGAATGGCGGGGACTGGAAAGTCTTCACTCACGCCCCGAATCTCGTCGACGGGGGGCAGATCGGCAACGGGGCGTTTGCCCCCAACAGCCGGCTGACGATGTCGGACTTCCGCGACGGAGTCACCAACACACTCGCCTTCGCCGAGATTCGCGCGTACCAGGGGAACGTCGGCAATGGCCTCGAAGGAACCGATGTGATTCCCAGTTCACTGGCAGCCTTTTCCGCTGGCAGGTTTTCAGTCAATGGACATACGGAATGGGTCGACGGAAAGGTCCACGAGACTGGGTTTACCACGACGTTTGGGCCGAACGCGGAACCGGAAATCAACGGGGTGGGGGCTCCAACTCCGGGACCTAACACGGGCAATTTCGTTTCCTGCCGGGAAGGGGGGGCGGCCTGCGCCGGTCTTCCCGTCTATGCCGCCGTCACCTCCCGTAGCTATCACACCGGGCTGGTCAACGTATTGATGGTCGACGGTTCGTGCCGATCGGTGTCGGAAAATATTGATCTACGCACTTGGCGCGGGCTGGGAACGCGTTCTGGCCGGGAAGTTCTGGGCGAATTCTAAGTTCTGCCCAGATTGGAACGCGAAGCTTGCCACAGAACCCCGTTCGACAGGCCTCGCGCCGGTCGTTCGGGGAGGCGCTGAACTCATCGCCGCTGGTTGAGGCCCAATCAGCGGCGAATCTCGACCAGCGGGTTGTCGCAGGCAAAGAAAAAATGCAGCCGGGAGACGCCTCGTTGGTGGGGCAGGGACCAACGTGCATCGATCAACCGGCTGCGGAGGTAATCTTAACACGGCCGAAACCGAAAGCAAGATCATGCCACAACTTTTTTGGAAAAATTTTGGAAATTCCAGGTTTTGTTCGTCCGGTTCGTTCCGGAGTTCCGTTACGAGATTGCGGAAGTCCCTGGTGAGACGTTGCTGTCCGGCCGGGCCTGAGGGCAAAGAAGACGCCACAACACTCATGCTGTTAAGGAGTTGTGGCCGGAGTCCAGGCCCTCTTCACGGTGCCGGTTCGACCACGACCTCAGAACTGAACATCAACCTCGGATCCCCCCGCCCCCCGAGGGTTTTCACCAGTGTCGCAATTGTCCGGGGTGGTTTCCCGGCGAACAAAACCCGTTCGCCGAATCGAATGGTGATTTCGCCGTCGAGGTCGACGAGGCGGTCGTCGAGACGCACCAGCAGTTTCGGGATCTTCTCGACCGTGTCGATTTCAATCGTCTGCCCGTTTCGCCGCACGATTACCAGCGAATCTCCCACCGCTTCACCCGCTGGAACAGCGAGCCAATACGAACGTTCGTGCGGTGCCCCGGTCTGTTTCCAGACGACCCGGTCTGGGACCGGATTTCGGGTGAACTTGGCCATCCAGGGAAGTGCGACCGCGTCCTCCAGGTTCATCCAGTGCGGCTTCCCCTCGTGGATCTTCACAAAATTCTGATACCCGTCGGGATCGTCTTTGTGCAGCTTTTCGAGAATGTCGCCGTACTGTCGGCCCACTTGATTGCGATTGTAGGCGGAGTCGTTCCCTCCCACTTGCAAGGCGAATGGCACGTTTCGCAGTGAGAGCATCGAAACCCCGTTCGGATGCCCGGCCATCATCGCTGCGGCTGCCCAAGAGTCGGCCATACGGGGGCCGATCTGGTACACGCCATCCCCACCGGCCGAATAGCCAAGGACATAAACCCGATCCGGATTGACCTCTTCCAGAACGATCAGGTCTTCAATCAGTCGACCGAACATGCGGTCGATATGGGCTTCGTGCCAGAGATTCCAGGTGTTGGTCGGCGCCCGTGGGGCCAGGTAAATCCCCTCGTCGACTTTGTAGAGTCGTTTCTGATTCTCCCATTGCTGATCGTTCACCCGCTTGGGAGCGCCGCCCCCCCCGTGGAGCGAAATCCAGAGACTGCGACCCGCTTTGGGTCGTTCACCAAACTTGGTGTAGAAGAAGGGCATTTCTAAATCCCCTTCTTTGAGGACGCGGGCTTCGATCTCGGCCGCACGATCCTTTCGGATCTTGGCCGCGTGCGCCCGCCAGATCAAATCGCGGGCGGTCTCTGCATCCGCCTTTGTCAGTCCGACGTTGGCGAAATCGAGTTTGGCGACTTCCGTCAATTCGGGTGAGCCCGCCGCCAGATGGGAACCGAGCTGTTCAATAGCCAACCGCGAGTCGGCGGCTTCAATCGGTGCCGCAGGACCCTGGACCACGGGAACAAGAATCAGCCCCAAAGCCGCCAACAGAACGCCAACGAGTGATCGCACAATTCGAGTTCCAAACGCGTGTTCATTTTCCAGACCGCAGAACCAGGCGAGTTGTGCCTGACTACGGCAATGTGATCTCGACGACTTGTTCCTTGTCATCGGTCGACACGGTGATTTTCCGCGACATGTCGCCAATCGTGAATTCATATTCCTGTCCGGGAATCAGATCGAACCCCAGGATGTCGTTCGTGTCGGCGGTTTCCCCTCGTGACTTACCAGCGAATTTCCGCTGGGGATCGGCCGTGGAGACGATTTTGATAGCCGTCTCAACCCGCTGTTTGCTGGAGTCGAACACACGGACCAGGACGCGGGTTGTTTTCGACTCCGTGGGCTGGCCGGCGTAGCGGTCGGTGACGTTCTCTGCCGAGACCGATTTATTCCGCATGGCCCAGACGAGCGGAAAATGCTGCTTGGTCTTCGCGAAACTCGACGCGTAAATCGCGTGTTCCAGCGTATCTTTTTTGGCTTGGGCGGCGTCCCCCACAAACCAGCCGCGGTCCAACCCCTGCTTGTCGGGCTCGCAGGCTCCGGTGAAATGCCAGTCTCCATCCCAGATTTCGACCCACGTGTGGTTCCCCCGCTTGTTCGCCCACAGAGGTGTCCCCACCAGACGGGCGGGAATGCACACCGACCGGCAGGCGTCACTCAACACAATCGACAGTCCGGTGCAGGAAGCGAGTCCCTGGGAGATCGATTCTTTCGGACTCTGATTCGGGGCCGCCCGCTTGGTTGAGTATTTCAGGTTCAGTTTGGGAAAGATCTCAACATTCAGTTTGTGTGCCGCCTCGGAGGGGGTGCGGCACTCCTTCACGATCGGCAGACACAGGTCGAACATCTCCTGCCGCCACGGTTCCCGAGTTTCATCGAGATTAACGTAGGCCAGCACATCGTTCAAGAAAATCGCTTCGGGAACATCCCGACCCCAGGGAAGCTCCCGACGCGCCCGCCAGGCCAACGCGGAGTTCGTCAATAAAAAGTCGGCCGACAACGTGCGTAAATCCCGGTCGGGCATGTTCACAACCAGAAATTCCATCCCCTTGCGCTCTTCAGCCGGGGCATCGGCCAGTGCCCGTTCGATTTCCTTCCGGTTGTCGCCCGCTTTCTCGAGTGCCGCTTCGATTTCCTTTTGAGAGTCGTCGCCGCTAACGAGCGCGGGAGTCAGCCAACCCAACGCCAGGCCAGTCAACAGAATCGAGAGTAGTCGAAATCGGAAAACGAAACGGAGCATGGGGAGGGCCTCCACGGATCGCTTTGGGAACAAACGACAGGGAATCTTCTCGGCGGAACAGACAGGGGAAGTGTATCCTCCATTTGGCCGAAAACTAGGGATCCACGGAGAGCCGCCCCAACAGACCGTGGACCGGCTTGACGACGCGCAAACTCGTCTTGCCCGATTTTTCCGTTTCCGTTATTCAGTCCGTTCTCCACAGATTCGCTGGATTGGGTTGCGTCATCACATCCCTTACCCGATCCCACCTTCCCCCCGGTTCGTCCCCTCCCTGGATCCCTTCCCCATGACCGGTGTCCGCCGAGTCCGCACTGATGCGCAGACCCGGACCGCGTGTCGGTCTGTTGTCCCGTGTCTGCTGTGTTTCGCGCTGCTGAACGGCTTTGTTCAGTCTGCGGAGGCCCAGTCCAAAGCGACGCCGCGTGGTGCCGCCGCCGACAAGCGGCTGCCCCGCAGCATCAAAGACACCGTCC